>NZ_CP096205.1:603750-905625 GCF_023195775.1 Flavobacterium azooxidireducens | reverse complement strand
GTTTGTGATCGTGTGGAGCCGTCATGTTACGCGTATTTTTGGTGCGAATTTCTTCGCTACCTATATATAATGGTACATCGATTTTGCTGTTCCACATTTCTTTGTAAGCCATTAAAACAGCTGCTTTTTCAGGACTGTTGGGAGCGTATGATTTTACGGGTTCGTTAATGGCTTTGGGTACGTGAAAAAATCCTTTTAACATAAGTGTGTTGTTTGATTATTAGACATTTTGGTAATTATATAATTCTTTCTGTGTGAATTATGTAATGGAACACAAAAGTACAAAGGTTTTTTTGAATTTTTGATAACTGTGTTTGTATTTTAGGGAATTGTTAGCACTCTCGCCTAGCCCCGATAGAAGTGGAAAGCCTTTTGTGAAGAAAACCTATTTTTTCTTGGTTTGGCAGAGCGACCTTGGGAGCTACTGCCGGACCTTTGAAAAAAAGGTTTTAGAGCAAAAGCTTGTAGCGGATAGCGGGAATAGCTTCTGAAAATTAATTTAAAGCAAATGGAGCTCCTAACTTGAAAGTAGGCACAATCACTCTGAAATTGCGGGTTGACGTGAAATTAATCATATTAAAATGACCTCGCATTGCACCGAAAGGCGATGACAATAAACAACCTGAACTATAGGTGTGACTTTCGCCGGGTTTTAGAACGGGTTTTTTTCCTATAACGCCTTCGCCATCAACGATTTCGTTGTGGTTTAGTGAGTCGAAAATTTCCCAATGACGCGACATCAATTGCACGGAATCTTTGCTGTGGTTTTCGATGGTAATGTGGTAACTAAAGGCAAAATGAAGCTTGTAGTTCTTGAAGTAAGTTCCTTCAAAACTAGTAGTAACTGAAATTTTTATGCCTCTTGTAATTTGTGAAACCATGATTAATACAACAAAAATCCTATAAGTAAAACCAAAAGTGCTACAAATGAAGCAGTTGTTGGTAATAGAAAGTTCAAAATTACAAATTTTAAAATTGTTTTCCACCTACTTTGTTGATAAAAATTTCTTAAAGATTTGTAGAAATAAATGGGCGTTATGATTAGAAATATCCAACCTAAGTCTAAACCTGTAATTAGACCGATAATCTCCTTTGTAAATATGAGTAAAAACATGAAACTCATAAAATTGAAAACAAATACCATGTGTTCTGCATAGGATAGTTTTTTTCTATAATACAAAACAGCAAAAACAATTGTTAAAAAGGGTAAAGAGATAAATAAAATAAAAGGCATTTTTTCTAACAAATAGTCAAAAAATAGCTCAAAACCGTTTTTACCATAATTATCCTCTTCATCCAATTTTTTAAATTGATACGTTTTTTTGAGTAAATATAAATTCCATTTCGATTTTTCATGTTTTAATGAATCGAGAATTTTAGGCGGATAGGTTGTTTTAGAATGGTCAAAAAAATTGGCATATGTTTGAACTTTTCGAGACGTTCTCTTTAAAAAACCAAAATCGGCAATTTGTTTTTCGGTGTAAAATTTTTGTTTTTTTACTGTGTCTTTTTTTATTTCAACATTTCCGAGGTTGATTTGAACGGGAGAATTCGGGTCGTTTAAATCGAGTTGATCGTTAGTTGTTTTTGTTGAATCTTTTTCTTGATTTTTTTCTTCGCTTTTTTTGATGGTAGTTTGCTCCAAATCAACAATTGTTTCATCGTTAAATTTGGTCACTAATCCACTAAAAATAAAATATATTAAGGAAACACTTAAATAAAAGCGAAACGGATTGGCATACGTTTGTCTTTTACCATCAATAAATTCTTTTGCAGCTTTTCCCGGTTTGGTAAAAAGTTTGATTATTGTGTTTCTAACTTTAGAATCGTATGCATAGAAATTAGCCAAAAACTCATCTACAAAGTCTTTTAGACTTAGTCTTTTGGTGGTGTTTTTTTGCCCGCAATTGGGACAAAATTTATCTGAAATGTCTAGCGGATGGTTGCAGTTTAAGCATTTTAATCCGCGGTAATTTTTAATTTCTCTTGTAGATTCAGACATATATTATTTAATAATATCAACCGAACTTGCCATTCCTTTTCCGATTACACGGTCAAAACGGTCGTTGTTGGCACGGTAATAAACTATACAAAAATAATTATTTTCCGTTTGAAAAAAGTTGCCATCTAATGCATTTTCAAAATCTACTCGGCCATTAGAATCGGCTAATGTGTATTCATAATTTGTAAAACCTTGTTTTACAATCAAGGCTTTTTCATAGATGCCTTTTTCTTTATTATAATCCATTTTATATTCCGGTGTCAAAGCATAATTGTTGAACATTCCGGTTATATAAATATCTTTTTTGCCGTAATAGGTAGGGGCACTTAGGGTGAAGAACACCCAAGAATAATCAGCTTCTACGTCAACATTTTCTCGTGCACCAACGTTGTTAATTAAAAAGTTTCCGTTGTAATCCGGAAAAAAAGTATATTCTAAATTTCCACGAGTGGAATTAGGCATTAGATAAGTGTTATAAATTCCTTTTAATTCAATATAACGAACATTGTTCACGGCATTTCTAATGTCTTTATTCTCATAAAACAAAAATTCATTTCCTGCCCAAAACTGTGTTTCTTTATCATATTTATAAATCAAATCGTTGCCTAGCGTAAACATTGGTTTTACGTTGGTAATGGCGGTATTCCAAATACCGTTTTTCAACAGCATAATTTTAATGTTCTGAATCGGATTCTGCAACAACATATTATTAGGCAAAATCGAAAATTCTAAATTGTGTTTCTGATTCAAGACCCGAACGTCACGAGCACTTTTCACCTGCATAGGAACCGAAACCAAATCTTCATACAAAATAAATTTTCGCGTAAAAACCACTTCCTGATTATTGTTCATGATTTTCAACATATAGTTTCCACTCACTTTAAAACCTTTCGTGAATTGATTCGGAAACGAAACCCGATAATGCGAATACAATTGCAACGTATTGAACGAATTTTCATAATCCATGATGCGTTGATTGTCCAAACCAACAATATATTCGTTCAAATTCAACTGCGATTTAGTCCAATTATAATCGCAATGCGTGATCGTGTAGTAGTAATTTGCTTCATCGCCATACAAATCATCAAAAACAAATTGAAACGGATCGCCCAACCTAAAAATCGGAATCGCGTTAATGTTATTCTGAATAAACGTAGCCGTTTTAATGTTATAAGGCGGAGCAATTTCTTGTTCAGCTTGAGCCAAAGAAACACTACTAATAAAACAAAAAACGAGTAAAAAAAGGTTTCGCATGAGAGAATTTTTTAATCAAAAGGTAAATATACTATTTATTTGCTAACATAAAAGATGCCACATAATTTTCCGATACAATATTTTTTAAATTTCTTGGAGCGAATGGTTCGGGCTTTTTCAGCCAACCATGTTCCTGCTTTTTGCCATAGTTTTTGTTCTGAACACCAGAACAAAAAGCTATTGGCTTCAATCAGGGCTAAGAAGGAATTCATTAAAAGCGAATCATTTCAATTGAAATTAAAACACTATTTAGAATTAATATAAATAAATGAAAAACCATTAGACATTTGTTAATCATGTCGTTCAATTGTTATTTAATTTTTAAATTTGCACCGTTTAAAATTATGTAAAACTATTTACTAATCATATCTTCATAAAATATGTCAAAAGACATTCGAATCAAGAAAGGGTTAGACTTAAAACTCGTTGGAGAAGCAGAAGCAAAAGTTGATGCAACTTCACGATCACAAGTTTATTCCATAAAGCCTTCTGATTTTCATAAAGTTACACCAAAGCTGGTGCTTAAAGAAGGAGCCGAAGTTAAAGCAGGAGAAGTCATTTTTTATTCCAAAAACGATGAAGCAGTGAAATTTGTTTCACCCGTTTCCGGAAAAATTAGTGAAATCAAGCGTGGAGAGAAAAGAGTTATTTTGGAAATCAACATTCTTGCCGATGCTCAAGACACTTTTGTGGAGCACGGAAAGAAAAATCCAAAAGAAATGTCAGCCGAACAAGTTAAGTCACATTTGCTTGCTTCCGGTTGTTGGCCTTTTATCAAACAACGTCCGTATGATGTTGTAGCAACTTCCACCGATACTCCAAAAGCAATTTTTATTTCCGCTTACAATTCGGCACCATTATCTGCCGATGTTGAAGTGGCTTTAAAAGATAAATTAACTCAATTTCAAGCCGGAATTGATGCTTTATCAAAATTAACCCAAGGAAAAGTTCATCTTTCGGTAAACGGAAAAGTAAATTCAATTTTCAGTTCTGTTTCAGGAGTAGAATTACATAAAGTTTTTGGTCCGCATCCATCTGGAAATGTTGGTGTTCAAATTTCAAAAATTGACCCAATCAATGCCGGAGAACGCGTTTGGATTGTTGCTCCACAAGACGTTGCCATCATTGGTGATTTATTCTTAACCGGGAAATTTGATGCAACCAAAGTAATAGCATTAACCGGTTCAGAAGTAACAAAACCACAATATTATACCGTTCGAATTGGAGCTCAAATGAAAGAAATTGTTTCCGGAAAATTAGCTTCAGACAATGTTCGAATCATTTCCGGTGATGTTTTCACAGGCGATAAAGTTTCAGCAAACGGAAATTTAGGCTATTATTCAAACACTGTAACGGTTATTCCGGAAGGAAATCAATACAGAATGTTTGGTTGGTTGCCATTTGCAGGAGTAAACAAACACAGTATGCAACGTACTGCTTTATCTTGGTTAATGCCGGGTAAAAAATATGTTGCCGATACTAATTTAAACGGTGAAGAAAGAGCATTAGTTGTAACAGGCGAAATGGAAAAAGTAATGCCGTTGGATATTTATCCAATGCAATTGCTAAAAGCTTGTTTGGCAAATGACATCGATAAAATGGAAAGTTTAGGAATCTACGAAGTAGCTCCTGAAGATTTTGCTTTGATAGATTACACAAATACTTCAAAGTTAGAAGCACAAGTAATTATCAGAGAAGCATTAGATTTAATGATTAACGAAGTAGGTTAAAAATATAGCTATGAAGTTTTTAAGAGATAAAATAGACCAAATAAAAAAGCCTTTCGGAAAAGGTGAAAAATTGGAAAAATTTGCACCGGCTGTCAATGCATTGGACACATTTTTATATGTTCCAAATCACACAACAAAGCACGGAGCTCACATTAGAGATGCAGTTGATTTAAAGCGTACCATGATTACGGTGGTTTTAGCTTTAATTCCAGCATTAATTTTTGGAACTTGGAATGCAGGTTACCAAAGTTTGTCGCAAATTCAAGAAGTAGTTCCGTTTATGGATGCTTTAATTCACGGAATGTGGAAAGTATTACCAATGATCGCCGTTTCTTACGGAGTTGGATTAGGAATTGAATTCTACTTTGCCATCGTAAGAGGACACGAAGTAAACGAAGGATACTTAGTAACCGGATTATTAATTCCGATGATTATGCCAATCGACTTACCTTTATGGATGTTGGCATTGTCGGTGATTTTTGCCGTTATTATCGGTAAAGAAGCCTTCGGAGGAACCGGTATGAATATTTTAAATCCTGCTTTAACAGCGAGAGCATTTGCCTTCTTTGCTTATCCTACTTATATGTCTGGAGATAAAGTTTGGGTTTCTGATGCCACTACAACGGATGCAATTTCTGGAGAAACAATTTTAGGAAAATTAGCTGCTGGGCAAGAAGCAGGTTATGATACGTGGAGTATGTTTGCGGGAACCATACCGGGATCTATTTCAGAAACATCTGTACTTTGGATTCTAGTTGGTGCTGCGATTTTAGTCATCACCGGAGTTGGAAGTTGGAGAATCATTGTCAGCGGATTTTTAGGAGCTGCGTTTACCGCTTTCTTATTCGAATTATGGGGAGCAAATCCTTTAATGAACTTTGGTATGAGCCACCTATTAGTAGGAGGTTTAGCATTTGGTATCGTATTTATGGCAACAGATCCTGTATCTGCCGCTCAAACAACCAGAGGAAAATGGATTTATGGCTTCTTAATTGGATTCTTTAGTATTCTAATTAGAGTTTTCAATCCGGCCTATCCGGAAGGTGTGATGATGGCGATATTGTTACTGAATGTATTTGCACCAACCATCGATCATTATGTGGTGGAAGGTAACGTCAAAAGAAGAAAGAAAAGAGTTGCTAAACAATTAAAAACTGCTTAATCATGGATAGAAATAGTAACGGATATACGTTTTTATTTGCCGGAATTATGGTGGTAGTCGTGGGAGCTTTGTTAGCTTTTGCAGCTACTTCATTAAAGCCGATGCAAGATGTCAACGTAAGAAATGAAAAAATGCAAAATATTCTAACTACTGTAGGAGTTACCGGAATCAGTAGAGAAGAAGCACAAGCAAAATTTGATGAAGTAATCAAAAGTGGTTATTTAATTAATGCCGATGGTACTGCTACGGAAGATAGACAGAAAACGTTTGAAATTGATTTAAAAACGGAAGTAAAGAAAGATGTAGCTCAACAAAAATTTCCACTATTTGTAGCAGAAAAAGATGGAGAAACTTTTTACATCATTCCGCTTCGTGGAGCAGGTCTTTGGGATGCAATTTGGGGTTATGTTTCTTTAGAAAAAGATATGAATACGGTAAAAGGTGTTGTTTTTGATCACAAAGGTGAAACACCTGGTTTAGGAGCTGAAATTACTCAGCCTTGGTTTTTAGATCGTTTTGTAGGTGAAAAAATATTTACAACCGAAGGTCAATTAGTTGGAATTGAAGTAAAGAAAGGATACACTGGCGGAAACGATAAAGACGATAATAAAGTAGATGCAATCTCTGGTGCAACGATTACCGGCGATGGAGTATCAGCGATGATCAAAGAAAGATTATCTCATTACGGAAATTATTTTTCCAGTCAAAAATCTAAACTTGCACTAAAAAATTAGCATTATGTCAGAAGAAAAAGAACCGTTGTTCTCAAAGAAAAATAGAACATTGTTGTCTGATCCATTCAATGATAACAATCCAATCACCGTTCAAGTATTAGGAATTTGTTCTGCATTAGCAATTACTGTTCAGTTAAAACCGGCTATCGTTATGGCAATTTCGGTATTAGTAGTTTTGGCAGCCAGTAACGTAATTGTATCGTTAATCAGAAATTTAATTCCAAACAGAATTAGAATTATCGTTCAACTTGTAATTGTTGCTTCATTAGTAATTTTAGTTGACCAAGTTTTGAAAGCATTTGCCTATGATGTTAGTAAACAATTATCAGTATTCGTAGGTTTAATTATTACCAACTGTATCGTAATGGGACGTCTGGAAGCTTTTGCTTTAGGAAATGGACCATGGAAATCATTTTTAGACGGAATTGGTAATGCTTGGGGTTACGGAGTAATTTTAATTGTAGTAGCGTTTTTCCGTGAATTACTTGGTTCTGGCAAATTGTTAGGTTATGAAGTTTTAGGAAACGTTACTGATAAAACCGGACTATATGCTTACGGATATGAAAATAACGGTTTGATGTTATTATCGCCAATGGCATTAATAGTAGTTGGAATCATCATATGGATTCAACGTTCAAAAAACCGTAAATTAATTGAAAAACACTAATCATAGCGTAGCTATTAAATTATTATAACATGCAAGAATTAGCAAGTTTATTTGTAAAAAGTATTTTCATCGAAAATATGATTTTCGCCTACTTCTTAGGAATGTGTTCCTATTTAGCAGTATCAAAAACAGTTAAAACAGCCGTAGGTTTAGGTGTTGCTGTAATTTTCGTATTAGCGATAACAGTTCCAATCAACTACTTATTGGATAATTATTTATTAAAACAAGGAGCTTTAGCATGGTTAGGTGAAGATTATGCTTCTTTGGATTTAAGTTTCCTTAGTTTCATTATGTTCATCGCAGTAATTGCTTCTATGGTGCAATTAGTGGAAATGGTTGTTGAAAAATTTGCACCGGCACTTTACGGAGCTTTAGGTATCTTCCTTCCATTGATCGCAGTTAACTGTGCGATTTTAGGAGGTTCGTTATTTATGCAACAAAAAGATTTCGGAGGAATTTCTGAAGCAGTAACCTATGGCTTAGGTTCAGGTATCGGATGGTTCTTGGCCATTCTAGCTATTGCTGCTATTCGTGAAAAAATTGCTTATTCACACGTTCCTGCTCCATTACGTGGATTAGGTATTACTTTCCTCATTACAGGTTTAATGGCGATTGGTTTTATGAGTTTCATGGGAATTAAAATATAATTAAATAAGATACAATATAATGAATACACCAGTAATCTTAGCCAGTGTTGTAGTTTTCCTAGTCATCGTTTTCCTTTTAGTGGGAATGTTGTTAGGAGCCAAATCAAAATTACTTCCGTCGGGTCCGGTAAAAATTAAAATTAACGGAGAAAACGAATTAGAAGTAGAATCAGGAAATACACTACTTACTACACTTGGAAACAGTAAAATATTTCTTCCATCTGCCTGTGGTGGTGGTGGAACTTGTATACAATGTAAATGTATTGTAACGAATGGAGGAGGATCAATTCTTCCAACAGAAGAACCACATTTTACAAGAAAAGAAATTGCCGAAGGATGGCGATTAGGTTGTCAAGTTAAAGTAAAAAACAATATGGTTATCGAAGTACCTGAAGAGGTTTTCGGTATTAAAAAATTCGAAGCAAAAGTATATTCAAATTACAACGTTGCTTCGTTTATCAAAGAATTTATTGTTGAATTACCGGACGATATGCATTATGAAGCAGGCGGATATATCCAAATTGAAATTCCTAAATGTGAAGTAAAATATTCCGATATTGATATTGCTGCTCATCCGGAAGAACATCCTGGTGAACCTGACAAATTTAAAGCAGAATGGGATAAATTTAATTTATGGCCATTAGTAATGAAAAATACTGAATTGGTTGAAAGAGCTTACTCAATGGCTTCTTACCCAGCAGAAGGAAGAAAAATTATGCTAAATGTTCGTGTGGCTACTCCACCTTGGGACAGAGCTAAAAATGGTTGGGCATCTGTTAATCCCGGAATTGCATCATCATACATTTTCTCAAGAAAAGCAGGTGATCCTGTAATTGTATCGGGACCTTATGGAGAATTTTTCATCAACGAAAGTGAAGCCGAAATGCTTTATGTGGGTGGTGGTGCCGGAATGGCTCCAATGCGTTCACACTTATACCACCTTTTCAGAACCGTAAAAACAGGAAGAAAAGTGACCTATTGGTATGGTGGTCGTTCAAAACGTGAATTATTCTATGTTGATCACTTTAGAGCTTTGGAAAAAGATTTCCCTAACTTTAAATTCTATATGGCTTTATCTGAACCATTACCGGAAGATAACTGGAAAGTAAAAGACGGAACAAGTGGAGAAGGAGATGGTTTTGTTGGATTTATTCACAACGTTGTAATTGACAACTATTTGTCTAAACACGAAAATCCGGAGGATATTGAATTGTATTTCTGTGGTCCACCAATGATGAACAATGCCGTTCAGAAAATGGGAGAAGACTTCGGAATGCCACCGGAAAATATCCGTTTTGATGACTTTGGAGGATAGTCCAATTTTAATAATAATACTTAAACCGATTCAGAAATGAGTCGGTTTTTTGCTTTTTGTAATGTTTTTTATCATAGATTTGTTAATATTTATACACACATATTATTTATTATGAAAAAAACATTCAAAATCGCAGCTTTATCATTATTGATGGCTGCAGCCGTTGTTTCTTGTAAAAAGAAAGCAACAGAGCCTGTTTCAGTTGAAACACCAGTAGAAGTTGTAGAACCAACTCCAGTCGAACCCATTCAAGTTGAAACTGTTTCTGCAGTTTCTCCAGAAGTTGTGCAAAAAGTAAACGATGCTTTAAAGGATTTTCCTAACGTAAAAGCAGAAGTTGTCAATGATGAACTTACCATTACCGGTAAAGTTACTCCGGATCAAGCCAGAAAAATCAAAATGTCTATTGATGCTTTGAAAGTTGGTAAAGTAAATTATAACTATACTAATTAATTCAAACTATGACATTATCAAATAAATACGCAGGCGTTGTAGCAGCTGCTCAATCTGCAGGAATTAATAATTTGCAAGTAGTTGAACAAGATGGAATTCTTTATGTTTCAGGAACAACTTCATCTAATAAAGGAAAAGATGCAGTTTGGGATGCTTTAGGCCTAATCGATCCAACTTTTTCTGCTAGCGATATCAATGTTGATGTTCAAGTAGCTGGTTTAGCACCGGGTACATCTTTAGTCGTAGCTACTGAAAGTAGTAACTTAAATATTAGAAGAGAAGCATCCACAGAAGGAGCAATTGTAGGTAAAGCTGCAAAAGGAGAAGTCGTAGTTTTAGTTGAACAATCATCAGACGAATGGTGGAAAATTAGAACCAAAGACGGCGAAGAAGGTTATGCCTACGCAAGGTATTTAAGAGCATAATTTTTTAATCAAAAATTATAAACCGATTCAGAAATGAGTCGGTTTTTTTATGAATAACAATTAAAAACTTACCTTTGTGAAATGGAAATTTTATCAGATCAAGACCTCCACAACATTGCGATGAATTATGTTGGTAAAGAACTCGAAAGCCAAGGATTTGATTTCATTGCAGTCAATAGTCAACTAAAGCGTCACCCTCAATTTGTTTGTGTGGATAAACCAACCAACACATTGCATTTTGTTTTGGTGACCGTTTTTAATTATCCAAATAATCCCGAAGAATACGATTCAATTTGGATGGAAACGTTTAAAGAACACGCTGTTAAACTCAAAGCAAAAGTCCTTTATGCCGGAGTCGGAATTGCCAATGCATCAGATTATGAAAAACCAGTTACAAAAAATGAAGATTATATCATCAATTACAATGGAATTAAAGAAATTAGTTAGTGTTTTCGTTTTTGCATTATTGCTATTTTCCTGTCAAAAGGAAGAAACAGAAAAAGTTTTTATTATCCAAGGAGAAGCTCAGGGAAGCACTTATGCTGTAAAATATGTCAGTAAAAGCGAAATAATTAACAAACAAAGCATCGATTCTCTTCTGCTCGCTTTTGATATGTCGCTTTCAACATATCGACCGGATTCCAAAATTTCCAAAATCAACGAAGGAGATTCAACAATTGTTGTAGATGATTTTTTTATAGAAACTTTCAAAGTATCACAACAAATTCACACTGAAACAAATGGACTTTTCGACCCAACTATTGGTGTTTTAGTGAATGCTTACGGTTTTGGTCCAACCAAAGAAAAAATCGATTTAAATCAATCCAAAATTGATAGTTTATTACAATTCGTTGGTTTTGATAAAGTCAAATTGAATGAAAATAAAACTATTTCAAAAAAATTCAATGAAACTTATTTTGATTTTAATGCCATTGCTCAAGGTTATTCAGTTGATTTAGTGGCGGATTTTCTAAAATCAAAAGGCATTCAAAATGGTATTGTAGAAATAGGTGGTGAGATTTTCGCTTTTGGAAAAAATAACGTTGAAAATAAAAATTGGGTAATCGGAATTGATGATCCAACTCAAAAACCGGAAGAACGAACACTGATTGCCAAAATTAAATTAGAAAACCTCGGAATGGCAACCTCCGGAAATTACAGAAAAGTAATGACAGATTCGGTATCCGGACAAAAATTCGTTCACATAATAAATCCAAAAAACGGACTTTCTCAAAAAGGAATAATTTTAAGTGCAACTGTTTTATCTCCAAATTGCATTGAAGCAGATGGTTATGCAACAGCATTTATGATTATGGAAATGGAAAACATCAAAAAGCTACTTCAATCAAGATCTGATTTATATGTTTTGCTAATTTACGCTGATGAAAAAAATCAAATTCAACAATTTAAAACAGATAATTTCAAGAAACTTATTTTAGAATGATTCTAAAAGTAGGGTTTTTCGTTAAAGAAAATATAATAAATAATTAGAAATCGAGTTATTCTTCTAAATTTATAATCCAATAAATATAATTTTATGAAGAAACTTAACAAATTATTACTGTTTTTGTTAGCATTACCATCGTTAGTATTCGCACAAGAACTAAAACTTGACAGCCAAATTCCGATGGATCCATCGGTAAAAACCGGAAAACTTAAAAACGGTTTGACCTATTACATCAAAAAGAATGCAAAACCCGAAAACAAAGTTGATTTAAGACTTGTTATCAATGCTGGTTCGATTCTTGAAAATGATGACCAACAAGGCTTAGCTCACTTCATGGAGCACATGTGTTTCAACGGAACAAAAAATTTCCCAAAAAATGAATTAGTAGATTATTTGCAAAGTATCGGTGTAAAATTCGGTCAACACTTAAACGCTTACACAAGTTTTGATGAAACCGTTTATTTTTTACCTATTCCGTCCGATGATCCTGCAAAATTGGAAAAAGGTTTTCAAATTATTGAAGATTGGGCTTTCAATACAACCTTAACACCAGAAGAAATTGACAAAGAAAGAGGTGTTGTTTTAGAAGAATACAGAATTGGTTTAGGAGCAGATAAACGTATGATGGGTCGATTTATGCCTAAAATGATGTACAATTCTCATTATGCAAAACGCCTTCCTATCGGTCAAAAAGAGATATTGGAAAACTTTACCTATGATAAAGTGGTTAGCTTCTACAAAGATTGGTATCGTCCAAATTTAATGAGCGTTATCGTTGTTGGCGATATTGATGTGACTGAAATGGAGAAAAAAATTATCGCTCATTTTTCTAAATATAAGAATCCTAAAAATGAACGTCCAAGAACTAAATTTGATGTTCCAAATCACAAAGAAACATTTGTAGCAGTAGAAAGTGATCCTGAAGCTGCTTTTACACAAGTTCGTTTGTTGTATAAAGATTATGAAGAACCAAAAGTTGTGAAAACGATTGGTGATATGAAAGATGAATTAACTATCGGTTTATTTGCTACAATGCTAAACAATCGTTTAGAAGAAAAGAGAAATTCACCAAACCCACCTTTCACATACGGATATTCATACTACGGTGAAACGTATGCTAAAACAAAAAAAGCTTTCCAATCGTTCGCAATGGTTCCACAAGACAAACAATTGGAAGCTTTAAAATTATTAGTGGAAGAAAATGAAAGAGTAAAGGCTTTTGGTTTTACAGCTGGTGAATTAGAAAGAGCCAAAACTGAATTTTTATCTCAAATCGAACAACAATATAACGAAAGAGACAAAACAGAATCAGAAAGTTATGTGTGGGAATACCAAGGCAATTTTTTACAAAACGAACCGGTTCCCGGAATTGAATGGACATTTACAACCATGAAAAAACTATTGCCAACTATTTCAGTAGAAGAAACCAATAAATTAATTAGTGGCTATATCAAAGAAGATAACAGAGTAATTATTTTAACCGGACCTGAAAAAGAAGGTATGGTTAAACCAACTGAGCAAGAAGTTTTAAATTCTATTAAAGTTGATAAAGCCTCAATCACTGCTTATGTTGATGAAGCTGTTGCTGAAAGTTTACTTAGAAATCCTGTAAAAAAAGGTTCTGTTACCAAAAAAGAAACCAATGATAAAATAGGAACAACTACGTTAACTTTATCAAATGGAGCAAAAGTAACTTACAAAAAAACTGATTTTAAGAACGACGAAATTCTTTTTGAAGCTCTAAGTTTTGGAGGTTCAAATTTAATTGGTAACGAAGAATACGAAAAAGTGCAATGGGCAATGGGCGGACTAACGGAAGCCGGTTTCTCTGGAATGAAATTGAACGACATCAATAAATTTATGACTGGTAAAATCGCTAGAGTTAATCCGTATGTGGGAGGTACGCAAGAAGGTTTTAGAGGTTCAGCAGCACCAAAAGATTTGGAATATCTTTTCCAAACAGTATATGCTTACTTTACTGATTTGAATTTGGATAAAGAAGCGTTTGAAAGTTATAAAATCAAACAAAATGGTTTTATGGCTAATATGAAAGCTATGCCAACGATGCATTTTCAAAATGAACTATATACCTATTTGAATCAAAATAACCCGCGTTTTAAAGGAATTATTCCGGATGATGCCGCTTGGGAAAAAACTGATTATGAGTTGGCTTACAAAAAATTCAAAGAGCGTTTTGCCAATGCAGGAGACTTCCATTTCTATTTTGTTGGAAACATTGACGATCAAAAATTAGAAGAATTTGCAAGTCAATATTTAGCATCCTTACCATCAAATGGAACATCTGAAAAAGCAGTTGATTTAGGCTACAGAATGTTGAAAGGCGACTTGAAAAAGGTAGTTAAAAAAGGGAAAGATCCAAAAAGTACCGTTAACATTATGTTCTATGGTGATTGTACGTATGATGCAAAAGAAGCTTTGGCTTTAAGAGCTGCCGGAGAAGTTCTAACCATCAATTTAATTGAAGAACTTAGAGAAAATGAAAGTGGTGTTTACGGAGCGAATGCGAGAGGAAGCATGAGCAAAGTGCCAAACGGAAGCTATAATTTCACAATAAATTTCCCTTGCGGACCGGAAAATGCAGAAACATTAGCACAATCTGCCTTAAGAGAATTGAACAAAATCATCGAAAATGGCCCGGATGAAAAAGACTTAAACAAGTTTAAAGAAGCTGAAAAATTAGATTACAAAGAAAAAATCAAGCAAAATAACTATTGGATGTCTTATCTAACCCGTTCATTTACTTACGGAGTTTCAGCAGATGAAATTTTACAAGTAGAACAAAAAATTGATGCAGTTACTGCAAAAGATATTCAGGCTGTGGCTAAAAAATACCTTTCAAAAGATAAGGTTGTGGCGATGTTAATGCCGGAAGAATAAAACACTAATTATATGATTTTATTTACTAGCCCACGGTTTCAACCGTGGGTTTTGTATATTTAAAAATCTAATTTTTAAAACAAACCGGAATAATTTCCCCTTTTGCCAAACAATATTTTTCCACCAATTCAGGCGAAATTTTGGAAGTGTAATCTTCTTCCACAACTCTAAAACCAATGCTTCTCAATTTGTCAAAATAATCTCTGCCATAAACACGAACGTGGTCATATTGACCAAAAATTTTTGCTCGTTCTTTTTGATCCGTAATAGAATCATCTGAAAAAGTAACAGCTCTTGATAAATCTTGCGGAATCTGGAAAATCCCCATTCCACCAGGTTTTAAAACACGATATAATTCCTGCATCGCTTTTGTGTCATCCGGAATGTGCTCCAAAACGTGATTACACAAAATCACATCATACGAATTATCTTCAAACGGAAGATTGCAAATATCCGCTTTCACATCCGCTAAAGGCGAAAATAAATCAGTAGTAGTATACTCTAAATTCTTTTGATTTCTGAAACGTTTATAAAAAGCTTGTTCAGGAGCAAAATGCAGTACTTTTTTTGGAGCTGTAAAAAAATCAGTTTCTCTATTCAAATACAACCACAACAACCGATGTCTTTCCAACGAAAGTGTACTCGGTGACAAAACATTATTACGCTGTTTTCCATAGCCATAAGGTAAAAACATCCTAAAACTTTTCCCATCAATTGGGTCGGTAAACCGATTTCCTTTCAACAAAAATTCCAAGACAGGTCTTGCCACATAACTCAACCTAATGAGAATCGGTCGCGGAATAGTATTTAGTATAAACTTAAAAACTTTTTTCATTACATCTTAGTTAAAAAGAAGATTATGACAAAAAGAAATGAGAAGATAATCATTACTCCTAAATACAATCCAAAAAATAAAAGGACATATTTAATGCCCGAAAAAATGGTTCGTTTTAAATTTTGATTGTACAATTTCTTTAAAATGTATACTGTATAAAATACAAATACAATCATAAAAAGAGTAGCATAACTTTGAAAAGTCATACCTAATAAGCTAACCAATAGTACTTGTAAAGCCAACGATATAAAACCTAGATTTGTTTGAATGTAGCTATTGAAAACTAAATGCTCAAAGAAATTATGACCTCTTTTATGATAAACTATATAACTTGTAAGTGCATAAATAGGCATAAGTAGTAAAACCAAAAAGTTATAATAGTTCATCATAGCCTCCATAAAAGGCTTCATATCAATCTTTGGAGCGTTAGCACCATTTGAAGAACTTTTAGAAACTTCATTAGAAATTCCATCAGAATATTCCATGATAGATTCCATCGGGAAAAACTTATAGAAAAAAACGGCTACAGTTGCATATAAAATAATATACGAAAACGGGTGAAAATATTTCTTTCTTGCTCCACTAATATACGCCTCTAAAACATCTTTAGGATTTTTGAACATACCAAAAAAGGTTCTCCAAAAATTATTATCCCAACTAAAAAACGGACCAATAAATTCCTCCCAAGTTCCTTTTAAAGAAAGTCTTTCATCAACTATTTTAGCACCGCAATTAGGGCAATATCTTGCATTAGGATCGATGGAATAATCACACGTTTTACAATTCATAAGTTGAATGTTTTATGGTAAATGTAAATGCTTTTTTTGTTTTTTGACACGGATTTCACGGATTTCACGAATTTTAAAATTTCACAGAGAAAAGGATTGCGTAAAATATTATAGAATAACTCTTTGGTGCTTTAAAGAATCTTCTCCAAAGTTCACTAAAAGACCTAACTTATTTTTTGAAGCAGCTAAATAATTTAAAGTTTGTTTAATATCGCTTTTGGTTAAACATTCTATTGCCTTAACCTCAAGAATTATTTCGTCAAAAACCACAAAATCTGCATTATAATATCTTGAAAGAAAGATTTCTTTGTATTCAATTCGATAACTTTTTTCTCTTTCATAGGGAATACCATTCATTCTAAATTCGTATTCCAAAGCATCTTTATAAATAATCTCAGAATGACCTTTCCCTAAAATTTTATGAACCTCCATACAAAGTCCAATAATTTTATACGTTTCTTCTTTTAAATATAAATCAATCATAAAAGAGTATTTAAAAAGGCTTAGAAAAAAAAATAAAATTTTAGAGGCTCTGTGTAATTGATTAATTCGTGAAAATTCGTGAAATCCGTGTCAAAATTAAAATTCTTAAGAGTTTAGTATGATTTAAAGCTTCCCAAGTTCTGTGTAATTTTAATCCGTGAAAAGCCGTGACACGAGCGAAGCGAACTGACGAAGTAAATCCGTGTCAAATCACCAAAGGTAACTTTCTAAACTCCTTCTCCTCATCACTCACAATCCCCAACGCATCATACACATATTGAAACGTAGAAAGCAACTCCGGTTTTCCATCAATCAACGCCACATTGTGCTCAAAATGAGCACTTGGCTTCATATCAGCTGTCAAAATTGTCCAACCGTCTTTCAACTGTTTGATATTTTTTGTTCCCATATTAATCATCGGCTCAATCGCAACCACCATACCTTCTACAAACAATTTTCCGCGACCGCGTTTACCATAATTCGGCATTTCCGGATCTTCGTGCATTTTTCGTCCCAATCCGTGACCAACCAATTCTCTCACAACACTATAGCCATTTGATTCGCAATACGTTTGAATCGCATTTCCCACATCTTCCACACGATTTCCCGCCTTAAATTGGCGAATACCAACATACAACGATTCCTTCGTAATTTTCAATAACCTTTTTGTTTCCGGTGCCACATCGCCAATCTCAAAAGAATAGGCGTGATCACCATAAAATTCATTCTTCAAAACTCCGCAATCCACCGAAATCACATCGCCACTTTCCAACGGTTTATTGTTTGGAATCCCGTGCACCACCTGAGCATTCGGACTCATACACAACGAATTCGGAAAATCATACAACCCCAAAAACGCAGGAACGCCACCGTGGTCACGAATAAATTCTTCCGCCAATTTATCTAAATAAAGCGTTGTTACACCAGGCTTAATCTCCTTTGCAATCATACCAAGCGTTTTCGAAACCAGTAGCGAACTCTCTCGCATCAACTCAATTTCTTCTCGGGTTTTCGGAATAATCATAATCAAAATTTAAAGAGGCAAAGGTAAACAAATTTATCATTTTTTTTAAGAAGCAAAATCCCGCTATCCGTTCCAAGCTTTTTTGTCTTGTTGCGTTTTTCTAAGGCAAAAAAAGAGCTTCCGTTGGTCGCTTTTTTTTACCAAGAAAAACTGCAACAATCCTGCAAAAGGCTTTCCACTACTATCGGGGCTAGAAATCCCAAAAACAATGAGAATTATCAGGTTTTAAACAGTTTTTCACCCTTATCTTTGTTCAAAATTTAGGAAATATGAGTAAATATGTCACCGCAGAACAAGCAGTTCAAGTAGTAAAATCCGGCGATAGGGTTTACGTTCAGGCTGCAGCTGCATCACCAACCGTTTTAACCAAAGCATTAACCCAACGAGCATCCGAACTAAAAAATGTAGAAATTTGTCACCTTCACACCGAAGGCGAAGCACCGTATGCCAATCCGGAATTAGCGGCAAGTTTTCACGTCAATTCTTTTTTTCTAGGAGCCAATGTACGTCACACACTTAAAGCCGGAAACGGTTCGTATACACCGGTTTTTTTAAGTGAGTTGCCTAATTTATTTCGAAAAAATGTATTGCCATTAGATGTTGTTTTTATACACGTTTCACCACCGGATAGACATGGTTATTGTTCCTTGGGTGTTTCTGTAGAAGCTTCCGTGGCTGCTATCGAAAACGCAAAAATTGTTATAGCACAAGTTAATCCGCAAATGCCAAGAACCTTTGGCGATGGAATTCTACACGAATCTGAAATAGATTATTTAGTGGATGTAAACGAAACTATTTATACGCATGGCATTGAAACTTTTACGCCAGAAGAAGAAAAAATTGGAGAATATGTTGCTTCCTTAATCGACGATAGAAGCACACTTCAAATGGGAATTGGATCTATTCCAAATGCCGCATTGAGCAAATTAGGCAATCACAAAGATTTAGGATTGCACACCGAAATGTTCTCAGATGGTGTGATCGATTTAATTGAAAATGATGTCATCAATTGCAACTACAAAGGAACAACTCGCGGACGTGTTTTGGCAACTTTTTTAATGGGATCACGGCGTTTATATGATTTTGTAGATGATAATTCATTTATCGAGATGAAGGAATCTTCGGCTGTCAATGATACCGCAAGAATCCGTAAAAACCCAAAAATGGTCGCTATCAATTCTGCCATCGAAGTCGACGTAACCGGGCAAGTTTGTGCCGATTCCATCGGAGGAAAAATGTATTCAGGAGTAGGAGGTCAAATGGATTTTATGCGAGGAGCTTCATTGAGTGATGGCGGAAAAGCAATTATTGCACTGCCATCTCAAACAAAAAGAGGAGAAAGTAGAATTGTACCGTTTTTAAAACAAGGAGCAGGTGTTGTTACGACTCGTTCACACGTTCAATACATCATCACAGAATACGGAATCGCAAACCTTTACGGAAAAACACTCAAACAACGTGTAGCAGAAATGGTCAAAATTGCCCATCCTAACCACCGAGAATGGATTGAAAAAGCATATTATGACATGATGGAGATTAAAAAGGTTATTTGTTAATTACATTCATAATTCATCTTCGCCACAAACTCAATTTTTTATTTGATTACAAGTTTACTTAACCTGGCAGATTTTTAAAATCTGTCAGGTTTAAATCATTTAAAATTAATTGTTAAACTGCGGATTCGCTATCAACTTAAACAAATCTGCATTGGCAACAAAAAACCGAAATTCGGTTTCAATTTGTTGCAAACTTGTACTTAGCAAACTGTTTTCTCTGGAATTAATTAAGAACAATGAACTTTCTCCATAAAAAAACATTCTTTCTTCGGCATCGAGCATCGTATTAAAATCATTCACCAATTCACTTGCAATTGAAATCTGATTTTTTAAAGACCTAATTTCTTCCAATTGATAATCGATTTTGTTTCTGAGCACTTGATCTTCAAATTTCAAATCTAATTCAGCATCTTGTAGTTTCAATTTGGCAATTTTAAAATTTCCTCTTTCTTTCCTTAAAAATAAAGGAAAACTAAAGTTTACTCCATACTTATAATTCACAGTATTAAAATCGCGAACAAATTCCGGTTCAGATAAATAATTGTAATTTAAATTGATCGTCGGTTTCAGTAAATCGCCTTTTAACCGTTTGTCAACCTCTAAAATAGAAACCTTATTTTGTAACGATCGAATCTTCGGATGATTTTGAAAATCGATATCGGCCAATAATAATCCGTTTGTTTGTAATGTATTTTCAACCTTTTTTTCTAATTCACTTTCCGGTGAAATGCCATCTTGCAATTCTACCGGAAGATTATTTTCAAACCATAAAAAATTTGATAATTCCAGTTTCGATTTAAGCAATTTCAACCGTGATTGTTCTAAACTTAATTTTCTGGATTTCACTAAAATTCCGGCTTCAATGCTATCAATCGCAGGTCGATCTCCGGCAGTGATTAATCCTCTAATTCCATTAAATCGTTCTTCTGAATTTTTTAAAAAAGTTTCATATAATTTGTATTCATTATAACTCCTATACCAATTAAAATAGCTATTTGCAGCTGCATAAAGTACATTGGCAACTTCCAAATCTCGTTCGGCTTGCGATAAATTAGCATAAATTTTGGCTTTTCTCAAATCGGCCATTCGGTTATTAATCAGCAAACCTTGACCAAGCGGAACAGAAATTCCTGCCATTGCCAAACCGTTTGGAGGTACAGTATTTTGTGGATTCAAATACACACCTTCCATTTGATCAAATCCGGCTTTAATTTCAATTCCATACCAAGTCGGAATTTTAAACGTAGCATTCAATAAATCATAATATTCCGTCGATTTGAATTGTTTGTTTTCATAGTCCACTTCAATTTTAGGATCAAATCCGCCACGAGCGGCAATAATTCCGGCTTGAGCTTGACTCACTTCTAAGTTGGCTTGTTTTACCAAAGGATGAAATTGTTTGACATAACCCAAATACGCATCCAACGTCAAAATGGAATCTGCTGGACTATTTTGCGACCAAGAAATAGCTGAAAAAAACAATAAAATTGGCAAAATTCTTTTCATCAAATACCTATTTTTTAGTTTCATTGGTTTGTGTTGGTGTATAAAAATTCGGTGGAAATCCGTTTAATTTTCGCCATAATTCATACCAAATCGGAACATTGTCTAACAAAGCAAACGTTTGAGCACCCGCACCAATGTTGAGTTCTTTTGGCCAAGGTTTATCCTTTGGATCTTGAGCAATTAAAACGCGGTATTTTCCATTTACACTAATAAAATTTTCGACAGCAATAATTTCACCGCCAAATGTTCCGTAGGAAGAATTGGGCCAGCCGCTAAAAACGATGGTGGGCCAACCGTCAAACCAAACACGCACTTTTTCACCTTTATGAATTAACGGCATATCGATGGGTTGAATATACGTTTCAACAGCAATATCATATTTTGATGGCATGATACTCACCACCGGTGTTCCTTCTTTAATCGTTTCGCCAATTCCGGATTGCAAAGCTCTGTTTACATAGCCGTTTTGAGGAGCTTTAATGTAATAAAGTTCGTTCCGCATTTTGTAATTTGTGACCTGATTTTGTAATTTATTCACCTGAGCTTCTGTGTCAAATTGACTACTTAATGCGGTAAAACGTTCACTTTGAGCTTTCGAAATTTTATCGGTATATTCTGCTGTGATTCGATTAATTTCAACTTTTGCATTGATTAATTCGTTTCTAGCAGTTAACAATTTATTTTGTTGCGTAATGATTTTAGCTTCCGAATCTTGTAATTTCAATCGCTTGTCTTCCACATCAGTCATCGGTTTTAGACCTTCTTTATTTAAATCTTCCGAACGTTTAAATTGGGTTTGAGCGATTTTAAGTTGTGTTTTCACCGCTTCCAAATCCATACTATCACTTTTTACCTTTAGAAGCGATTGTTCAATTTTATTTCTGGCTTGTTCTAATTTTAAAATTCGTTCACGTTCAATCGCTGTAATTTGAGCTGAAAGTGAATTGGCTTTTCCTTCATACGATTCTTCCGAAAGCATTTTCGCCTTCATTTGGTTTTCGGTATTGTCCACCAAATTTGGATCGAAATAATCTTCTTTTACTTCAGAAATAAATAAAATCGTGTCGCCTTTATTCACATATTGACCTTCGGCCACATACCATTTTTCAATTCTACCGGCAATGGCTGTGTGAATGGTTTGCGGACGTTGTTCCGGTGAAATGGTGGTGACAAATCCATTTCCTTGAATGTTTTGCGTCCAAGGCAGCAAAACAAACAGAAAACTTCCGATAAAAAACCAAATTAAAATGCGATTAAACGTTTTAAAATAACGTCTTTCACCCAATTTACGAATGGTTTTAAATCGAGATAAATTTACTTTTTCGTTGATATTATTTTTAGCGATATTCAGCATATTACTTAGTATCAGAAATTAATTTTCCTTTTTCTAATGTGATGATTCGGTCACATTTTTGTTTCCAGTATTCATTTTTAGATGTAACAATTACCGTCCAATTATTTTCTTTTGACAGAATAAAATCGATAATTTCTCTGCTTTCATCTTCATCCATTTTATCAAAAGGATTTTCTAAAAACAGCACTAGTGGATCATTTACAATTGCCCTAGCCAAAAGAATTTTTTGTGCTAAAGAAGAAGGTAGTTGCTTTCCTTCGGTTAGAATTTTTTCATCTAATCCTTTGGGCATCTTTTTTATTACTTCGGCTAATTTTATTCTTTCTAATATTGATTTTAATTTTTCAGTAGAAATATCAGGATTTTTAAACGTAATATTTTCCAAATAAGAACCTTCAAATAGTGATTGACCTTCTGTAATTACGCCAATTTGAGCACGGTATTGTTCGATGTTTATCTTATTATAATGTTCGTCATTAATATAAATCGAACTTCCATTGCTGTGAATTAATCCTGCCAAAATGCGAAGCAGTGTTGTTTTTCCGGAACCGTTTCTTCCCTCCAAATATATTCTTTCACCTTGATGGATATGGGTTGAAATTGCATTTAAAATCTTTTTCGTGGAGTTCGGAAAAGCATAATTTAATTCATCAATTTCAAAATGAATATTTTTATAACAGTAGGTGTTTTCAGCAGTTTCTTCTTCTTCAATTTCCATATCAACTACTTGTCCGATTTTTTCGATTGACGTTAATACATCATAAAAAGTTTCTAATCCAACAATTATTTTCTCAACAGAATTAATTACCAAAAGAATGATGATTTCGGCAGCCACAAACTGACCGATATTTAATTGTTGATTGATTACCAAATAACCTCCAATGAGTAATAAACCAGATGAAATTAAAGCCTTAAAACCAATCAATTGTATGAATTGTCGTCTGATAACTTCAAAATGACTTTCTCTGGATTTGAGGTATTCGGTTACTAATTTATCGTTTTTAGTCAACGCAAATTCCGATTCGATTTTACTTTTAAATCCAAAATAATTTCGAGCAATTTCTTGAATCCAATGAGCTACTTTGTATTTGTATTTTGATTCGGTTAAACTTGTTTTTAAACCTGTTTCAAAGGAAATTCTGAAAATTAAATACAAAACAATAAATAATAAAAGCCCAAACAATATAAAAAGCGGGTGATAAATCGATAGCAAAAGTAGTCCGAAAACAATTTGCAGCAATGATTCTGAATAATCTAACACTAATTTGGCAACACTTTTTTGAACTGTTATGGTATCAAAAAAGCGATTGGCTAATTCGGGAGGATAATTGTTATGAAACTCGGTATGTTTGATTTTTGGAAATCGATACGAAAATTCAAAAGACGATCGAATGAATATTTTTTGTTGAATGGTTTCTGTAATTCTAAGTTGCATTAAACGCAAAATTCCGTTAAAAACAACGCCTAAAATCACAACTGCAACTAGAATTATCCACGACAGACTCACTCTTCCGCCTTGAATAAGGTTGATGATGGCTTGAATTCCTAATGGTAATGAAAGACTAACAATTCCTGAAAAAATGGCATAAAAAAACACTTGATAAATGTCTTTTTTGTCTAGTTTTAGGAGGTTGATAAAACGTTTTAAAGGCGATTTTGATGCTTTTTCCATAATTAGTTAATCTGTTTTAAAACTAAGTTTTTGAAAAATTCAGTCGGCGTAATTTCATCCGAACAGTCTGTTATCGATTTAAAGTGACTTTTTAAAAAATGTTGGTGCAAAGCTCCTTCCACAACAGTGGAAATTAAGCTTTTAGCATAAGGAAAAGTTGGGTTTACCTCGTTCACCATTTCTATAATTCGGTTAATGACACGTTTGTAAATTAAAAAATAGCCTTCTTTGTTTTCATCATCTACCTCTTTGGTTAGATAGGATTTTGAAAATTCACAAATGATGATTTTATTTAAAATAACTTCGTTAATGTGTGGTTGATTTGTATCACTGATAATTTCTTCGGTTACAATTTCAATGGCTCTCATCAATTTATCTTTTGGGTTAGAAATACTGTTGGTAGAAAGCACTAATTTGAATTCTATCCAACCCCAATACCAAGAACTAAGGTACAACAAAAGTTTGTGTTTGCTTTCAAAATAGCGATAAATTGAACTTTCATTTGAACCAATTTTTAGCCCCAATTTTTTAAAAGTAAAATTATCAAACCCGATTTCATCTATCAATAGAATACTGTTTTCAAGTATTTTTTTACCCAATTCAGAAGTCTCCGGGTCCTTAACATAGATTTTGGGACTAATGTTTATTTTGATGCCATCTAGAATATTCTTCATACGCCAACTTTTACAAAAGTAAATTAACAACGCAAAAGTAATAGTATTGCTATTGATTTTGAAATTGATTAACTTAATTTTGGGAATTGTTTGATATAAAAAAAGTCCCACCGAAGCAGGACTAAAGGTTAAAACCTACGGCATATAGCCTTATTGTGATAAGATTAAAGATTAGAAAGTTTAATCTGAGACAAATATAGAAAAAACTTTTTTTGGTTGGATTACGGGTTTCCGTAAAATTGTTAATTTTCTTTTTATTACTTTTAAAAATTGTTTAAAATTAGGTTATTATGGCAAAGATTTTAGGGTTGGATTTGGGAACGAATAGTATTGGGTGGGCATTGATTGATGATGCTCATAATAAAATTTTAGGTATTGGAAGTAGAATATTTCCAATGGGAGTTGAAAATTTGGGCGAAGGAGAAGGAAGAGAAATGTCGAAAAATGCTGGAAGAACTGGAGCAAGAGGTGTTCGTCGTCAATTTTTCAGAAGAAGATTGAGAAAGAAAATTTTACTAAAAGCACTTTCAGAAAATAAAATGTGCCCAATGGTTGCGTCTGATTTTGAAGATTGGAAAAAAACTAAAGAATTTCCATCTGAAAAATTATCAAATTGGTTTTCGTTAAATCCTTATGAATTGCGTCAAAAAGCATTGAATGAAAAATTATCTTTAGAAGAAATTGGTAGAATTTTTTATCATTTAATACAAAGAAGAGGATTTTTGAGTAATAGCAGAAAAGGCGGAACAGATGACGGAGCTATTTTTAAAGGAAATCCAAAAGAAGGAAAAATTGGTATTATAGAAACACAAGAAAACATTCAAGATAAAACGTTAGGCTCTTATTTATTTGAAATTTATCCAAAAGAAAATCAACCTTTTCAAGATGGTTTGGAACGAATTCGTAACCGATACACAACTCGTAAAATGTATGTTGATGAGTTTGAATTGATTTGGAACAAGCAATCTCAGTTTCATTCTAATCTTAATGAAGATTTAAAAACATTATTTGGCGGAAGAAAATTAGAAGGTTATAAAGAAGATGGAATTTTATTTCATCAACGACCATTGCGTTCACAGAAGCATTTAGTGGGTAATTGTTCTTTTGAGCCAACGAAAACCAAGTGTCCACTTAGTGCAATTCCATTTGAGCAATTTAGAGTTTGGCAATGGCTAAATACGGTTGAATATAATGGAAAGAAAATTTCGCAAGAAGAAAAGGAAAAAATTGTAGAGTTTTTGTTTGCCAATGAAAAGCCGGAATTCAAAAAAATTAGAAAAGCTATTGGAAAAGAAAGTGCTGAATTTAAATTTAATTATAAAGATGAAGATAAAATAGTTGGAACTCATACTATTTCTAATTTATCCAATAAAAAGTATTTTGGTAAAAAATGGTTTGAATTTTCAGAAAAGGAACAAGAGGATATTTGGCATGTTTTGTATTTTTTTGATAGTAAATCTAATTTAAAAGAATATGCTATTAAGAACTGGAATTTTACGCAAGAACAGGCTGATTCTATCTCAAGATTTAATGTTAAAGATGGCTATTCCAATTTAAGTAGAAAAGCAATTTCGAACATACTACCGTTTTTGCAAATAGGATTTACTTATGATGTTGCTGTAGTTTTAGGAGGAATTAAAAATGTTTTTGGCTCCGATTGGAATAAATTATCAGAAGAAAAACGTAATTATTTAATAGATAATATTGAAGGGATTGTTCGTTCCAAAACAAAAGGTGGATTTATTGAGATAATTAAAGATATTTTACGAAATGATTACAATATTTCAGACAACCAACTTCGTAAATTATATCATCATTCCGCAACTATTGATGTTTCAGAATTATTAGAAAAATTACCATTAGGAAAAGAAGCTGACAAAGAAATTCAAGCTATTCGAAATCCTATTGTAATTACGGCACTTTTTGAATTAAGAAAATTAGTTAATGAACTAATTGAGGTTCATGGTAAGATTGATGAAATAAAAGTAGAAATGGCTCGTGATTTAAAAATTTCAAAATCACAACGAAACAAAATACGAAAAGAACAAAATAGATTAGAAAGAGAAAATGATAGAGTAAAAGACAGATTAGTAGAAAATAATATCAGAATTACTCACGATAATATTTTGCTTTATAAACTTTGGGAAGAATGTAAAAAAACGTGTCCATATACAGGAAAACCTATTTCGGTTACCCAATTATTTACCGGAGAAGTTCAAATTGAACACATTCATCCTTGGAGTCGCTCGTTAAACGATAGTTTTGGTAATAAAACGTTGTGTTATGCCAAAGAAAACATTCTTAAAGGGAATAAAACACCATTTGAATATTATGGAAACGATGAAATCAATTGGTCGGCGATAAAAGAGAGAGCATTAAAATTATTTTCAGATACTAAAGAATATCCAAATGCATATCAAAAATTTAAACGGTTTGTTCAACAGAAGTTTGATGATGATTTTTCTTCAAGACAATTAAATGACACAAGATATATAAGTAAAGAAGCCAAAAATTATCTTTCAAAAGTATGTAGGCATGTTATAGTTTCACCAGGTCAAGCCACTTCAAACTTGCGTCAGAAATGGGGAATGAATAATATTTTGAATGATGAAAATGCAAAAACACGTGAAGATCATCGTCATCATGCTATTGATGCTTTGGTTTTGGCTTGCACAAAAGTTTCGTATGTTCAAGAATTATCAAGATGGAACAGATACAATAGAAATTCAGAATTGAAGAACTTTCCATTGCCTTGGGAATCGTTTAGAAGAGATGCAGAAATAGCAGTAGAGAAAATTTTAATTTCTCATAAAAAAGCTTCCAATGATATAACTGTTAGAAGACACATTACAGAAAAAAATGGAATTAAACATAAAAATGTTGGTGTTGCGGCTCGGGGACAATTACATAAAGAAACCGTATTTGGTAAAAGAAATTTTAATGGAGAAGAAGCTTTTCATGTTAGAAAATCAATTGATAGTTTAGAAACAGCCAAACAAATTGAAAAAGTTGTTGATGAAACAACAAAATTGTTGATTTTAAAACGGGTGAATGAGCTTGGAGGCTTTGTAAAAGATAAAGTTCCAGCCAATACTTTTTTCATTGTTGACGAAAAAGGAATAAAGCAACCACAAATATTTTTATCCAATAAAAATGGAGCACCAGTTCCAATTTTAAAAGTCAGAGTAAAAGAGAATATTGGTGGAGCAGAAAAACTGAAAGAAAATGTGAATCAATGGGTAAATCCAAGAAACAACCATCATGTTTTAATTTATAAAGATGAAAAAGGTAATTTAAAAGAAGATGTGGTAACTTTTTGGACTGTTGTTGAAAGAAAAAGAACGGGACAATCGGTTTATCAGTTACCATTGGATGGGGAAGAAATTGTAACAACTTTGCATATTAATGATATGTTTTTGTTGGGATTACATGAAGACGAAATAAATTGGATAAATCCCAATTATGAAGTATTGAAAGAACATTTATATAGAGTACAGAAATTTACTTCTGGAGATTATTATTTTAGAATTGCAAAAACCTCAACGATTAATAATGATAATGAACGAATTTATATTAAGAATTTTTTGAATGGTAAAACAGGTTGGTTTACATATAATCCAATAAAAGTAAAAATTTCAGTATCAGGGAAAATAAAAAATTTGTAAAATTATTTAGTGGTGTATATTTACACCACTAAATAATTTTATTATGGCAAGACAAAGTATCACTTTAGCCAATCAAAACGATGAATGGTTAAAAGAACAAGTAGCTAAAGAAGAATTTACAAGTAAAAGCGAAGCGGTAAATTATCTCATCAAACAAGCACGAGAGCAAGATGCTTATGTGGAATTTGTGCGAATGAAAATTGAAAAAGCAGAAAAAAGCGGTTTTAGCACAAAAAGCAAAGAAGAATTATTAGCAGAAATTAAAAAAAAATTGAATGTATAGTTATAGACTTAACATTCAAGTTGAAGAAGATTTGACTCGGATTTTTGAATATAGTATTGGTCAATTTGGATTGGAACAAGCCAATAAATATTACGAAATGTTTTTTGAATGTTTTTCTAAAATAGCTTCAAATCCATTTCTATTTCCCAATGCTAATCATTATAAAAAAGGATATCGCTATTGTGTTTGCGGAGTCGATACCATTTTTTATAAAATCAAAGCCGATGAAATAGAAATCATGGCAATCATTGGCAGACAAAATTTTTAAAATTTCATTGACATAAGTTTTTCAAACTCTTAAACAACTCAAACCACAACGGAGTTTCTACGCAGTCACTCCGTTGTGGTTTGATTAAAGATTAGAAAACACGATATTGGTATAGAAATAGACATAAAATCAATATATGTTGTGGTTTGATTAAAGATTAGAAAACACGATATTAATGTGTCCTACAACGGTATTAAATACTCGGTTGTGGTTTGATTAAAGATTAGAAAACACGATATTACAAAAAACTCTATCCCCTACACTTGCATTGTTGTGGTTTGATTAAAGATTAGAAAACACGATATTATCATTACCATGGGTTCTGTGATGACCATAGTTGTGGTTTGATTAAAGATTAGAAAACACGATATTAGGAGAAATATCAAACATTCAATCGAATACGTTGTGGTTTGATTAAAGATTAGAAAACACGATATTCAATTGAAGGAATGGGTAATCTATTATCAGTTGTGGTTTGATTAAAGATTAGAAAACACGATATTATTTGATAGTCTTAGTATTCAAGCTGAACAGTTGTGGTTTGATTAAAGATTAGAAAACACGATATTTGAAAAATCAATAGTTCATCACTTAGGGAGGTTGTGGTTTGATTAAAGATTAGAAAACACGATATTTTGGTATAGTGATTGAAATAACAACAGAGAGTTGTGGTTTGATTAAAGATTAGAAAACACGATATTATGTAGATAGATTTCACATAGTGACCTCCGGTTGTGGTTTGATTAAAGATTAGAAAACACGATATTTGGGTATGAGCAGACGTTTAACCCGCTGTGTTGTGGTTTGATTAAAGATTAGAAAACACGATATTTCTTTGCGTAATCAAGTATTTCATCCCACTGTTGTGGTTTGATTAAAGATTAGAAAACACGATATTTAATAAGCCGCAATAGTCATGTAAGGTTCTGTTGTGGTTTGATTAAAGATTAGAAAACACGATATTACGTTCGATAAACCCACCTAATCCACCATTGTTGTGGTTTGATTAAAGATTAGAAAACACGATATTCAATAGTACAAAATGAAACTCACTTTACTTGTTGTGGTTTGATTAAAGATTAGAAAACACGATATTATACAGTCTATTCTTTGCCAACTTGTTTTTGTTGTGGTTTGATTAAAGATTAGAAAACACGATATTATTTTTATTATGAATCATTTCCAAAACAATGTTGTGGTTTGATTAAAGATTAGAAAACACGATATTGCTGTTTTCTTTATTGCATCTGATTCACTTGTTGTGGTTTGATTAAAGATTAGAAAACACGATATTGATAGAAAATTATTCCTTTTGGTAAATAGGTTGTGGTTTGATTAAAGATTAGAAAACACGATATTAAAACGCACCAATAAACACAATACAGCGGTGTTGTGGTTTGATTAAAGATTAGAAAACACGATATTTTGTGGTGTTTACGTCAACAATTAAGCGATGTTGTGGTTTGATTAAAGATTAGAAAACACGATATTCGTTGTTTGTCATGTGAACGGCTGCAACTTGTTGTGGTTTGATTAAAGATTAGAAAACACGATATTTTACTGACGAGGCTAAAAAAGAATGGATGCGTTGTGGTTTGATTAAAGATTAGAAAACACGATATTGATTTAGCTATTATGTCAGATGAAATGTTTGTTGTGGTTTGATTAAAGATTAGAAAACACGATATTTCCAACCGTTGTTGTTTTCGATGTTACGTGTTGTGGTTTGATTAAAGATTAGAAAACACGATATTTTGTTTTTATAAGTAGCTTCGTTTGGTATTGTTGTGGTTTGATTAAAGATTAGAAAACACGATATTCGTTTGGAACGATACAAACACAACGGAAAAGTTGTGGTTTGATTAAAGATTAGAAAACACGATATTCATAGCCTTTAAGAACATAAGCGGGTTCTTGTTGTGGTTTGATTAAAGATTAGAAAACACGATATTGCATCAATACCCGCCCCAATTGTTACAGTAGTTGTGGTTTGATTAAAGATTAGAAAACACGATATTCAACAGTTAGATCAATTACGCTTCCAATTCGTTGTGGTTTGATTAAAGATTAGAAAACACGATATTTGTACCCAATAGAATTCTTTGGGACAACTGGTTGTGGTTTGATTAAAGATTAGAAAACACGATATTCCGTCAATATTAAATAGTTTCTATACAGAAGTTGTGGTTTGATTAAAGATTAGAAAACACGATATTAGTTGGCTCGTTACCTTCTAATAATCAAGAGAATATCGGGGTATGTCGTGATAAAAAATGCTTCTTTTTTGCAGTGATAAGGCAAGATTGAAGCATTTTTTTATTTGTGTTGCGTAGGGACAGGTCGCGACCTGTCCGTACATGCATCCTGAAATCATTATCCTGAAAATCGTTATTCTAATAATCATCATCCTGAAATTTTGTATTAAATGGTTGATTTTTATAAGTTTGTAATTGAATTTTTTTAGTATTCATTATCAAAGCCATTTAAAAAATATATAAACCATGAAAAATCGAAAAAGTAATCGAATGAAAGGATTCGATTATTCCAGTAATAATTTATATTTTGTCACAAGTTGTGTGAAAAATAATTTGTGTTGTTTGGGTCGTGTGATTGCCGTAGGGACAGGTCGCGACCTGTCCGTACAATCATCCCTGTCCGAAGTTAATCCAGAAATAGAATGTAAAGTTGAATTAAATCAATATGGATTAATTGTTGATGAAAAAATCAAATGGTTAATGAGTCAGTATGAATATGTGGATATTCATAATTATATTGTTATGCCCAATCATTTTCATTTAATCATAGAAATTGACAGTCAAAAAGTAGTGGAAAAGGAAATTAAAATAAAATCATTATCAAGTTTGATGGGGGCAATGAAAACAAAATCATCCAATCAAATTCATGAATTAGGTTTTAAGGATTTTGCATGGCATCGTTCATTCCATGACCATATTATTAGAGATGAAAAAGCTTATGTCAATATATTTAATTATATTTCAAATAATCCTACTAACTGGTTGAAAGATAAGTTTTATCAAAAATAAATTTAAAACAACTCCAACTGCGTAGGTTGCGGAGCTTTTGGCACTTCGGCTTTGCCCCAAAAATTTAAAATATTGCCAAATTGTTTATCGGTTATTCGCAAAACACTCACTTTTCCTAATGGTGGCAAGAGTTTATGAATTCGTTTTTCGTGCACATCCGCACTTTCGCTACTCGCACAATGACGCACATAAACCGAATATTGCATCATACTAAAACCATCTTTTAGCAAGTTGTTTCTAAAACCGGAAGCATTTCTTCGGTCTTTTTTGGTTTCGGTTGGTAAGTCAAAAAATACAAATAGCCACATAATTCGGTATCCGTTTAGCTCCATAATTTTGGATATTTTATTTTCTTTCGATCGCCCGAATAACATTGCTGTAAGGAACTGGCTGTTTTTTGCAATGCAACCATAAGCGGACTTTTCTCTTCTTTAAAATAGACCGTTCGGGTTAAAATTTGTAAGAGTTCAGATTTAAGTAAAGTATTCAGTTCCTGTTCATCATAGTTTTGCATTAATTCAAAAACCTTTTCATCCACAATTGGGCGAAATGGTTCCATAATGTCATCGGCTAATGCAAAAGCATTGTACTTGCTTTTGTGATGAATGCCAAGTGTGTTGAGCAATCCACTTCCCGACAAAGCTCTTGCAGTGGCCGCTCTTAAAATAGCATAGCCGTAATTGAGAAAATTGTTTGGATAATCGCCAAATCGTTCTCGTTTAAAATCTAAATCAAAAAATGATTTCCAATATTGGCTCGCCGCCACACCTTCCATATTGGTTGTGTCGCCACTTTGCACTTTGGAAGCCAAAAACTCAAAATGATTTTTTGAACCGCTTATTTTTTCTAATAAAATGCCTTGGTTTTTAATTTTTTCAACTATGGTTTGTTGCCATAATTGTTTTTTTAAAGGTGCAGAAGCATCAATTTGTTTTTTAAAAATCTCTTGTTGGATATGATGACTATTGAGGTTCAAGAACATCCCATTTGGCAAATGATTTGTATTGCAAATAATAAAAGATGAATTGTTTTCAATGAGTAAATTCATAGCCGGAATACTTATATAAATCTCGGGATGATCTAACACAATAAATCCAATGTCTTCTATAGGAATTGTGGCTTCTCTTTCTTCTGTTTTGATAACTAATTGAAGATTTTTATAGGAAAGAGAAGCTTTTTTTTCGAGTAAAATTGTTTTTTTTAACATAAGAGTTGTTGTTTTCTTATGCAAATTAAAAAAGTTAATCGATTCATTTTTACGGGAATCCGTAAAGGTAGATTTCAAAAAAAATCATTTCAGTAATGAAACCGAAATGATTTTTTATATGATGTTTGTTTTTTCTATCGTTTCAAACTAAAATTAGATCTAAATTCTTGCTTTACTCCATCCTTAGTATAAATCGCTTTAAACCAATAATCGTCAGACGGCATTGGTCTTCCGTTAAAAGTTCCATCCCATCCGTTGCCGTTTTGACCAATTTCTTTCAGTAATTTTCCATAACGGTCAAAAATATAAACATGGTTAATTTCGATAATTGGTGAGCCAATAACTTTCCAACTATCGTTAAAACCATCTCCGTTTGGAGTGAAAAATATAGGAAAATCTAAAACAGTAAACGAGGTGCTTATTTCATCGCAACCAAATTTATTGCGAACTTTCAAGACAAAATCACCTGCCGGAATATTGGTAAAAATTGGACTTTCTTGCCATAAATCCGGAATTATAGAATATTCATAATCCGCAGAAGTTGGTGTAGCCGTTGCAGTGATTGTATTCTCATTTTCAAATCTAATTAAGTTTTGTGGGGAAACCGTAACAGCGTTTGGAGTTAAAGTTTTTATCGTTGTAAAATTAAAAACGCTCGAACAAAGTGCCGCATTAGAAATGTTTGTTACTAAAACTGAAAAATTTCCTTCGATGTCAGTTGAAAATGTGCTTGAAGATTCTCCTGAAATTTCATTTCCTGAAAGAGCATCAAATTCGGTAAACCATGCAAAAGTATAATCGGTTTCATTTAATAATGTTCTAATAAACGCCTCTCTCAAGATATTTCCATTTTCATCCACACAAATATAATATGGAAATGTTCTCAGATTATTTTCCGGAAACGGACGAACATAAAGGTCTAATTCTAAAACTCTAAAACAGGCTAATCCAGTCTCACTATCAAAATTGGTGGTGCTGGTTACACGGACATAAATTGTTTGAAAATCCTTAATTGTATTGGTGAAATTTGTTGGATTTTGAATGAAAAAATTGTTGTTGCTTTGAGCATCAGTAAAATTTTCATAATATCTGATAACAATATTATTTAAGTTAGAAGGTCCTGCAATTTCTGCAATTCTTTCGGTTAAGTCAAAAGCATAAAACCCGCTATCATCACAATTTTCAATAGGAGTTGGGTTGTTTAAACTTCCAGGAATTGTTACTACCGCTAAACTTAAAGTAGTGGTAGAAAAACAATTGTTATTAGTTGGGTCAACTACTTTTACAAAAATAGTTTTTGTAGCAGATTGATAAGCATCCGGCTGTGGAATAAAATTATCTGCTGTTAAATCGGCAGGAGTCTCATAATAGAATACTTGATAATCGCTGTTTCCGCCCGTAATTTGATTGTTTCGAAGTGTTAAATCAAACGTTGAAACCATATCGCCACATATAGAAATCGGATTTGGATTAAAAATAACCGGATTTGGAAAAACTTCAATAGTGAAATTTATAATCGAAAAACATTGTGTTGCCGTATCAAATAAACGAACAAAAATGTCGTTTTCGCCAACCGGAAATGCTTGCGGAATATTTTTATTTAAAGCACCAGAATTGTTTTCTGCCAATAGAAATGTTCTGAAATAAGTTGTTTGGACAGTTGGATTTTGGTTTAACAGAGCTTCCGCATCAAAACTATTTAAAACAATACTTTCATTTTCACACAAAGCAATGGAAGCAACAGTGTTTTGAAGAGGTGGCGTAATTATTTCTACTTGAAAAACACCAACGCCTTCGCAAATAGTATTGGTTTCAATTCGTGCATAAATAGTTTGAATTCCAACCGGAATTTGCGACAAATTTGTTAATTGATTTGTTTTTACAGAAGCATCTGTATCTGTTAAGTAAAAAGTAATTTCAACCGGATTGCCGCCAAAAAAGTTAGTTCGGATAATGTTTTCCTGAGTTGAAAAATTCACCAAACCATAATTTTGATTCAAAACCGGACAAACAGGAGCCATATTTGGATAGGATGATAAACTCGTAGGATTTACTGTCAAAGCAATGGTTGCTACAGTGGTTGAAGTACAATTTGGAGTTGCATTTTCATTCACCGCAATCACATAAATGGTTTGGTTCGCTGTTGAATTCACAAACGCTTCGGGAGTCAAAATCGGTTGCGTTAAACCGCTATCTAAAAAATAAAACAAGGTTAAACCGGAAACATTGTTGGTGATTTGATTATATGCTTCGGTTAAATTTGTAGTGGCAATTCCATCATTGTTTGGAGCAATATAATCACATTGTTCAACTATAATTGGGCTTGTGTTTAATACCGGAACTGGATTTATTTGAACGGAAACAGTATTCGAATTTCCTACACAAATTCCTTCTTCTGTAACTTCTAAATAATAGGCTGCGGTTGAATTATTAGCTTGAATTGCCGTTGAAACAACCAATGTGTTTCCATTTGCACCAGCAATCGGATTGTTGTTTTGATACCATTGATAGGTTAGATTATTCAAATTTCCGCTATTAGCAATTGTAGAAGTAATCGTAAAACTATCATTATCACAAATCGAAGCATTGTCTAAAATACTAACTTGAGGCGTGTCGTAAATAAAAATTGAGTTAGAAATAACTTCGTTACAACCACCGTTTTTTATGCCCAAATTATACTTTCCGGGAAGTGTTGGTGTAAAGCTATTATTAGAAATACCAGAAACAGGCACATCATTTCTATACCATTGATAAATTGGATTATCAATTAATTGATCAAATAAATTTTGGTTCAAAATAGTGCCTTGTAAAACCGGATTTGAAGTTAAACATACTGTTGCAGAATTCTGTATAGAAATATTCGGTAAAACAAAGAATTTTAATTCAATTTCAGCTTCACTGACAGGTAAATTAGTTAGATCAACCGTTGGGTCGGTACTATCATAAGTGGTTGTTTCTACTCGATAGATGCCGGATTCTGCAATGTTGGCTAATGTGTTTGTGCTTATTGTGCTATCTGTAATTGTACTTAACACTACATCATTTCTATACCAAGTATAATTAAAACGTAAATCCCCGGGATTTCCATCAAAATCGGTTACGTCAATTCTCGCAGTGATACTTTTTGTCTGTGGTTTACAGTATTCAGTTTGTGTGATTTCGTTTCCGCTATCGTCTATGATTTCTACCGAAGATAAAAAACTACAATCTGAACTTCCGGTTCCATCAATTTGCGAAATAGAAATTTGTCCTGATTGGTTAGAATAATTGTCGATCAAAAGCACATATAATTCACCAGTTTGTCCGTTTGGAATAGAAACAATTTCGATGCTGCTATCAGACCAACTGCAATCTACTTCTCTTGAAATATTGAGCTGGCTACAAACGTTTGATAAATCTGTAAACGGTCCCCAAAGCACAAAATCAACATCAGTACCAATACCGGCATCATTCACTTGACTAATTTGTAAAGTAATACTTCCGGGTGTTTGAATTTGAATAAAAAACCAAGTTGGTCCTCTAAAAGCAGCACCTATACAAGTGGTTGAGAAACTCTCGCTATTGGCACCTGTTGAATTTTGAAACGGAATGCTTGTAGCACACGATTGATAAGATTCAAAATTTGCTTGAAATTCTTGACAACTAGGAGCACCTCCTTGAGCAAAAGCGTCTTGGATGATTAAAAGCCAAAGTAGAACGAAAAAATTATAAATTGATTTCAATATATTTACAGTAAGGAATGCCTTGTCATAGCATCAGGTTTTTCTATTCCCATCAAGTCTAAAACGGTTGGAGCAATGTCGCCTAAAACACCATTGTTAATTGTTTTTAAATCGTTGTCAACCAAAATCACCGGAACAGGATTGGTGGTGTGAGCTGTGTTTGGTGAGCCATCTGAGTTCATCATTGTTTCACAATTTCCGTGATCGGCAATAACGATGGTGGTGTAATTGTTTGCCAAAGCCGTTTCGATTACTTCTTTTACACAAACATCTACTGCTTCACAAGCTTTTATGGCTGCTTCCATCACACCGGTATGACCAACCATGTCGCCGTTAGCAAAATTTAAACAAACAAAATCAACTTCTCCTTTTTTGAGTTCTTCTACCAAGGCATCTTTTAATTCAAAGGCACTCATTTCAGGTTTCAAATCGTAAGTGGCTACTTTTGGTGAGTTTCTTAATATACGGGTTTCGCCTTCAAAGGGTTCTTCTCGACCACCTGAAAAAAAGAACGTTACGTGTGGGTATTTTTCTGTCTCTGCAATTCGGATTTGTTTTTTATGATTTCTTTCTAAAACTTCTCCCAACGTTTCTGTGATATTATCTTTGTTGTAAATTACTTTGATGTTTTTATACGTTTCATCATAATTCGTTAACGTTACATAATACAAATCCAACTGATGCATATTTTGTTCATGACAATCAAATTGAGTTAAAACTTCAGTTAATTGACGACCTCTATCGGTTCTGAAATTGAAGAAAATAACAACGTCACCGTTTTTTATGGTGGTTAATGGTTTGTCATTTTCATCGACCATCAAAATAGGTTCAATGAACTCATCGGTTATATCATTAGCATAATTATCTTGAATACTATCAATAGCATTTTGAGAATGCTTTCCTATTCCATTCACCAATAAATCATACGCCAATTTTATTCTTTCCCATCTTCTGTCTCGATCCATAGCATAATAGCGACCAATAACGGATGCTAATTTTGCAGTGGTATTTTTGCAATAATTTTCTAATTCTGATATAAATCGAACACCTGATTTTGGGTCAACATCTCGACCATCTGTAAACGCATGAATATAAACATTGTTTAAACCAAAATCTTGTGTAGCATCAACCAATCCTTTTACATGATCAATGTGTGAATGCACGCCACCATCTGAAACTAATCCTAAAAAATGAACATCTTTATGATTTGTTTTGGCATATTGAAAAGCTTCTTGCAACACTTTTTCGTTGTTCAAGGTCTTATTTTGAACAGCCAAATTAATTCGAGTAAGTTCTTGATAGATAATTCTCCCGGCTCCTAAATTCATATGACCCACTTCGGAATTTCCCATTTGACCTTCGGGAAGACCAACATTTAAGCCATCAGTGCGTAATTCGGCATTGGGATAATTTTGGTATAATGAATCAATAAATGGCGTGTTGGCATGGTCAATAGCAGAAACTTTTGGGTCCGGCGAATGTCCCCATCCGTCTAAAATCATAAGGATTACTTTCTTGTTCATAGAAAAAATTTTAAACAAAGATAATGAAACACAGCTTTCTGAAAGAATGATTTAGACTTTTTTAAACCAGTTTTTAGCTTTGTTGTAATCAATAAAATAGCGAACACTCACAGAAAAAACGTGGTTGAGATTATCTTCAAACACATTGTTGAAATTTGAACCATAGCTTTTATCAATGTCGTTGGAAAAATTCTGAGCATTATTGCGATAAAGTGCTGTAATTTGACTTCCCGGAGCAAACCACCATGAATACGACAAATCAAAATTCCACAAATTAAAATTAGCATCTTTATCGGAAGCATAGCTGTTGTTTGGTGTGAAAGTTCCATCTTCCAATAATGTATGAAATTGAACATTTTCGGCAAAAGACCAGTAATGTCTAGTGGTTAAATTCAATGTCATTTTGTTGTTGATGGCATATTTCCCTGAAATGGAATTGGTCAATGTTGTTCGATTTCTTTCTGCTAAAATAATGTCGTTTTCAGAAAAATCTACCCAACCGATATCGCTGTTTTGACGGTTATAATTGGTTGAATAAATTAACGTCAATTTGTCGTTAAAACGATATCTTGGACTAATAAATAAACCATAGTTTATCCGATTTTCTTGATCAAAAATTCTAATAGAAGGTTCAATGTCTAATGCAAATTTTCTATTATAATTGGATGAAAAATAAACCCAAGCATTTCCAGTAGCCGGAAAAGCCAATGGTCTGCCCGGAACTCTTGATTCATAAAAATTATAGGTTACAAACGGACTTACTAAAAACCCATAACCTATAAAATCATTTTTTAATGTACTGGAATTTACATTCAAATTAATCCAATGATCTTGAGCTTTTCCGGTGGTATTTTCAAGTTCAATGTAGTAATTTGTATTTAGGTTAAAGGAATTGAATCGTTTGGTGGGATTCAAAATACGGTAATTAAAATTCGCAGCTAAGTTGTGATAATTCGTTACAAAATTAATTCCTAAATCGTTAATGTCAAATTCTTTAGAAACATATTGCGAAGCAATTGAATAACGGTATTTTCCGAAGGTTTTTCCAAAATTTACAAAAGTAGAATAGCCATTTCCTTTTTCATCATCATAAATGCTGCTCATTTTTAAATCGCCGGAAAAATTATATTTGTTTCCTTTTGAATTGATGTCATACACAATTCCGGTTACGTTGGCATCTCTAAAATCACCAACACGAGTTACATTGGTGTTGATAAAGGAAACAGATGAATTTTGGTTGAAACGTTGATCAAAAACCAAAACATTATAATTTGTTAATGGTTCAACCAATTCATTCCGAATTTCATTTGTATCAGTATTTCTGATTCTGGCATAGGTTTTTTCGGTAATAGCATTTAAAAAACCAATTCCCAAACCTTCTGCTGTTCTTCCGGAAACTTTTAAAGCATTCAGAAGATTTACAGTGTTTGGATAAGCTTCAACTGTTTCGTTTTGATTTGTAGCAGGGTAAGAAGAAGGTGCTCCGCCAATTCTTCTGGAATAAACCAAATTTCCTTTGGAAAACAAATCAGTTCCTTCGGTAAAAAAAGGTCTGTTTTCATTGAATTGTTGTTCAAACGGACCTAAATTTAATTCTACATTATCAAAAGCAGTTTGCCCAAAATCTGGAACTAGAATCGCATCTAAGGTAAAAGAATCATTGATGCCGTATTTAATATCCATTCCGGCTTTAAAAGTGCTTTCTGTTACCAAATTGTTTGATTCAACATAACCTGATGTATAAGGAATTAAGAATAATCGGGTAGGGGTTTTGATGTTTTCAATTCCTTCCAAAATACCGGCTTGATTAATTACTGAACCAACCGCTCGGTCGATTTTACTCCATGTTACTTTTTGCCTAAAACGACGAATTTCTCTAAAAAAATTCACACCCCAAGTTTGAATGTTTTCTTCCGAAAAGCGAAGAGCGGCATACGGAATTTCCATTTCTACCACCCAACCAAAATCAGTGATTCTCACTTCGCTATTCCAAATCGCATCCCAGGAAAAATCTTCGTTGTTTTCGGTCGCTAAACAATCCATTTGAACTCCGGAAGCGGAAACGAAAAAGCGAAAATCTTGCTGACCGTCGTTAAATCCATTGATGAAAATTCCGAAATGATCTGCGGTTCCAAAAATATCCCGTTGTGTTATTTCTTTTTCTATTTTGGATGCTTCATTGTCATATAAAATAGCTCCTATGTAAATAGCATTGTCATCATAAATCACTTTAACTTCCGATTTTCTTTCTGGAGATTCCGGCATACCATTGTCCGGTTCGAGCATAATGAAATTATTGGCTACAGGTGTTTTCATCCAAACAGCTTCATCTAATTTTCCATCAATGGAAATAGATTCATTGACACGAAGAGCAGTTGTTTTTTTCTGACTATGCGATTGGGTTGTTCCTATTATAAAAATTAAAACGATAGAAAAGAGTGGCCTGATTGAATTCATAATTCAAAATTAACTATTGGATTTATAGTAACAATTACTTTATCATTTCATTAAGAAATATTTTATAAAGACGTTAAAGTTTCGTTATGTTACATTTTCGCGATACGAATTGTAGTTTTTTTCCGTTTTCTGATTGGTTCACTCTTTGAAAGTGAGCTAATTTCCAAAAAAGATGATATTTAGTTTAAAATAATTTGGTTTTAAACTTTTAATTTATATTTTTGGCATCCCAAGTCTAATTTTTAACCTGTAGATTACCAATGAATTACAAGATTTTATCGGTTTTGTTGTTTGGATTATTTTCATTTACAACACCATCAAATAATACCACAGACCCTAAAATTATCGCATCCAATAGCAAAGTAACTTTTGAATCAAAAGTGATTTCTTTGTATAATAATTTAGATGCTAAAAATTTTAAACTTCCGCAATTAGAGAGTTTTACCAAGGCTTTAGAGGGTTTTTACCAACTAAAGCAAAAAGGTTTAATTCAAAATGATATCCTTACGCTTGTCGATTTTAGTTTGTCTGCCAATTCCAAAAGAATGTGGGTAATTGACATGAGCACCAACACGGTTTTATATCATTCCTTAGTGGCACACGGAAGAAATTCAGGTGAAGAATTTGCTACCGCTTTTTCCAATAAATCAGAATCATATCAAAGCAGTTTAGGTTTTTACTTAACCGGAGAAACGTATCAAGGAAAGCATGGTCTTTCACTTCGTTTGGATGGTTTGGAAAGAGGAATTAATGACAAAGCTCGCGAAAGAGCGGTTGTGATTCATGGTGCAGATTATGTGTCTGAGCAATTCATCAAACAAAACAAACGTTTAGGAAGAAGTCAAGGTTGTCCAGCGTTGCCGGTAGAATTGAACCAAGAAATTATCAAAACGATAAAAGACAAATCATGTTTGTTTATTTATCATCCGTCAAGAAGTTATAAAGTTGCTTCGAAGTTAATTTCGTAGTTTTTTATACAATTCGGCATCCAAACCGTAAATATCATCTCTAAAAATTAGTAGATTTTTATCGCTCCAAGCTGTCCAATATAAAAGATGCAGGTAAATTGGTTTGGTAAAACTTACATTTTTTGTTTCTGATTCAGCCAACACTTCATCAATTTTTTCTTTATTCCAATTTTCAGGATCATCAAGAAGATATTCGGTTAATTCAAACGGATTTTGAACCCTAACACAGCCTGAACTCAACGAACGATTCTCTCGTTCAAAATATCCTCTTGTGTTCGTGTCATGCAGATAAACTGAAAAGCGATTTGGAAACATAATTTTAACCAATCCGAGCGAATTGAAGCTTCCCGGAGATTGCACATAACGGTACGATCTTCCTTTGGCCGGATTCCAATCATACGGACTCACAACAGTGCTTCCGCTATAAATTGTAATGTTTTTGGAAGCAAAATAACCTCTGTTTTTGGTAGCTGCCGGAATCACGTCTTCTTTTAAAATTGTGGGAGGAACGGTCCAGGTTGGATTAAAAACCACATAACTCAATTTGGAAGACAAAATAGGCGTGCTTCTACTGGCTTTTCCCACAATAATTCGGTGTGTTTTTACCGTATCTTTTTCTTTCACCACCTGCAACGAATAGTCGGGAATGTTGATGATGAGGTATTCTTTTTCAAAATTTCGCGGAAACCATCGCCAGCGTTCCATGTTGGCAATAATTTGTTCTTTTCTTTTTTGTTTGGTAAAATTCAGCGAGGCAATTGTTCCTTTTCCAATTACGCCGTCGGGAGCCAAACCGTGCCGACTTTGGAAATTTTTAACGGCATTAAACGTAGTTTCATCATAAATGTTAGTCAACGAATCCGGTTTTTTCATGTCGTACCAATAGGCAAGTCGTTTTTTTACTTCGATTAACACATCATTTGTATCATTTAGTACAATTTTGTCTTTGATTTCCAGTTTTTTGAAATTTTCATCCGGAAATTGATTGATTATTTTCAAACTGTTTTTTAGTTTTTGATAAACAATATGTTGAGGTTTAACTTCGTTTACCGCAAAATCAAACGAATCTTTTCGCTGAAAATTCAAAAGCAATTGTTGCACATCGATTTTGTTTTCTTTTAAATCCCAATCTTTGTATAATTCTTTAGGGTTTAAAGAACCTTTGGCCGTTTTTTCTACATATTTTTTTAGATTTTGCGTAAGCATCAAATCATATTCAACCAATTCTTTATCAGATAACGATTGAATTGATTTTTCGAGTTTTGTAATTTTTTTTAAATCGAAATCTTTTGAATTTAAACCTTCTTCTTCCACAGTATTCAAAATAGTTAGAAGGGATTCTCGACAATTGAATGCCAACCAAAACGTTCTGTTTTCATTCGATTGATAGAATGTAGCAACAATAGAATCGTTTGTTTTTGAAATGAAAGTTGAATCAATTGCCAATACTTTTCCTTCGTCGGTAATTTCAACAGGAAGAGGTTTTTTGGTGGAATCAGGGTTTTTTTTCTTGTTGCAAGAAATCAAAACGAGTACAAAAAAAAGTAGGTAAAAATGCTTCATAGCAACTAAGAAATCGGGTTCATTTTTTTATACATAACAAAATGAGTGCCAATATCGCCAATTTCAAAAGGATTTCCGTGAACGGAATAGCCTGTTTTTTCATAAAACGGAATGGCGTTTTCGCGGGCGTTGAACCACAATACATTACACTTATATTTTTCTGCATGCAATTCGGCTTCGTGGAGTAATTTTTCGCCGTAGCCTCTTTTTTGATGATGTTTTAAGACTGCCATTCCCCGAATTTGAAACTGCGTTTTTTCTTCAAAGGCTTCGTTTTTGTTTTTAAAAAGTGAAACAACACCAATTAAAGCACAGTTAATATACAAACCAAGATGAATGGTTGACTGCAAATTATCTCCTTCAAAGTGGCAGGTTTCCACCGGTTTTCCTTCCCGAAGAACGGGATGCCGCACAGAATAAGTATCCAAAGCCGTTATTTCTTTTAAAGTAAGCATAATTTTTGTCGTAAAACTTGGAAAACTAAAGGTATAACTTTTTCAGAATAAATTGGTTATAAATTCTGTTAGCTTTTTAATAATTTTTTTGAAAAAAAATTTGCAACAAAGAAAACTATTTGTCTATATTTGCACTCACAAACGCAGTTCATCGAACACCAATGAAAATAAGCCTTTGTGAGATAAATGCGGAAGTAGCTCAGTTGGTAGAGCTCCAGCCTTCCAAGCTGGTTGTCGCGAGTTCGAGCCTCGTCTTCCGCTCTGCTAAAACCTCAAACGAAAGTTTGGGGTTTTTTGTTTATATAAAAATGATTGTTGATTAGCATTTCTTTTCTTAGCGGATAATTAATTTAATGAAAATAAATACCTCAATTAGTTCAAAAAACGCCTGCATTTACTTTTTTAGCATTTTTATCTCGGTTTTTTGCTGGAATTTTTACTTCTGGCGAGCAAAGAGTTATTTTGTATAAATCAACTATTTCTTTTGAAAACAAATTTCTTCCCTAGCACTCATTCGCGTGAGGGATAGCAGCGGAAAGCCCACAGAGAGGAGGCACGACGAACGAGGACTTGCAGCGAATAGCCCGACCCGGAGTTTACGGAGGGGCACGCCCAAGAAAAGATTGTTAGATTGTTGGATTTTTAGATTTTTGAATTGCTTTTTGTAATTGAAATTGATCTTTGCTATTGCCATTGATATTTGAAATTGTCATTGCTATTGAAACTTCCCCATCTCACTCCCACTTTCCACCTCAATCGCTTCCTGATTCTGCCGAAATAATCGTGCGGATAATTCTCCTTTTAACACAATTTGATCTCCTTTTACATCGAGCCAGCTGCCTTCTCGCAAACCAATCACAGGTTGTTGATTGAATTGATGAAATTCTTTGATGCGTGTTTCGCGAGTTTCGCCCATGTGTTTCGACTGCAAATCGGCATCGAAGTAGTGCGGATTCAAATTAAACGGAATGGCTCCCAACGTTTCAAAACTCGGCGGATAAATAATCGGCATGTCGTTGGTGGTTTGCATCGTGAGTCCGCAAATGTTGCTTCCGGCACTGGTTCCCAAATAAGGTGTGCCGTTTTCGATGGCTTTTTTGAGCGTTTGCATTTGGTTGTTTTGGTGGAGTTGCGTAACGAGTAAAAACGTGTTTCCGCCTCCGGTAAAAATACCTTCTGCTTTTTCTATAGCTTCGGTTGGATTATTGAATTCGTTTAGACCTCTCACTTCTTTGTTCAGCAAGGCAAAAAATGTTTTTACTTTTAGCGTATAATCATCATGCGAAATTCCGCCCGGTCTGGCATACGGCACAAAGAGAATAGTTTTGCATTGGGCAAAATGAAGGGTTATTTCGGGTAACAAATAATCGAGATAATTTCCGCCATGTAGGGTAGAAGTGCTGGCAATAAGTAGGTTTTTCATGTGTATTGTTTTTACAAAAATACGCATCGAGGCGATTCAATTTTCATCAGATTAACAAAAAATTACAAAGTTGTTGGGAAATTCTTGGCAAGGATTTGTAATACTTTTACTTTAAATAGCACATGCAACAAAATTATGTTTTCAGATAAGTTTTTATTTTTTTCTCGCAAAGTCGCAAAGACGCGGTGAATGCTTTGCGTTTTTGCGACTTTGCGAGAAAAAAATGATAAGTAACAAAATGAATATGCTTCAAGATTTTGCAGTTGAGTTACGAGTGCTTGAATTTTAACTTTATGACCAAAAATTACTTCTTCCTTTTAATGCTGTTTACCTCGCTAAGCTGGTCGCAAGACACGATTACAAAGGTATGTAAAGGTAAAATTATAACCGATTCTAATCAGTTTCAGGATATTCACATTATTAATCTTAGCACCAAACGAGGTTCTGTTTCTTCTAAAGAAGGATATTTTACGATTCAAGCCAAAAAAGGCGATACATTGGTTTTTTCTGCCGTGCATTTGGTTGGTTTAGAAGTAGTTTTGGATGATGAAAACTGGGAAAATGAGCTGCTCATCATCAAAATGGAAAACGTAACGGAGCAGTTTGATGAAGTGATTGTGCAAGCTTATCCGCATATTAATGCAGTTAGTTTAGGCATCATCCCCAAAGGACAAAAAAGTTATACGCCGGCTGAAAGACGGTATAGTGCTGCTTCCAATTCCAATGCACAATTGGGTTTAAATACTTCTTTTTCTGTAGATCCGATTATTAATATGTTTTCTGGAAGAACGGCAATGCTTAAAAAAGCATTGGAAACGGAAGGAAAAGTAAATTTAATTTCTCGAATCAAAGAGTTGTTTGATGATGCGTTTTTGACTCAAAAATTGTCGCTTCCTTTGGAATATTTGAATGGTTTCCGTTTCTTTATCGTAGAAGATGCTAATTTTATCAATTCAATTAAACGCGATAATAAAAATTTGGCCACTTTTTTGATAGGAGAATTAGCAGAAAAATATAAAAACATCCTGCTCAATGAGCAAAAGTAAAATTGTACTAATCGGTTTTTTGTTTTGGGTTCCGTTGTTGTTTTCGCAAACCATTATCAAAGGGAAAGTGGTGGTGAAAGAGCAATCGGCCGAAGGTATTCATGTGCTTAATTTGGTTTCGGAAAAAGCAGTGATAACCAATGCAAACGGTGAGTTTTCGATTGATGTTAGCGAAGATGATTTACTCGTTTTTTCTGCTGTTCATTTGGATTATTGGCGAAAGAGTATTTCGGCAAAAGACATTAAAAACGGTTTTATTGAAGTGCAAATTACACCAAAAGATATAAAATTAGAAGAAGTTGTTGTAACAGAATATACCAAAATTAATGCTCAGAATTTGGGAATCATTAATTATAAACCGAAAACGTATACACCGGCAGAACGTCGATTGAAAACCGCAACCGATTTAGATCCAACGTTGGGAGCAGGAACAATGGTGGGCGGATCAATTTCGTTGGATCCATTGCTTAATTGGATTTCCGGCAGAACAAAAATGCTAAAGTCAGAACTGGAAGTGGAAAGAAAAGAATTTCTCCGCATCAAATTAGATAATTGGAATCAAAATCTGTTTTATATCAATGAATTGAATATTCCAGAGGAATATGTGGACGGATTCAAATATTTTGTTGTGTATGATGAAGAGTTAACCGGTTATTTGAATTCAAACAGCAAAGTGCTCGGAAATTTCAGAATTACTCAATTAGCAGATGAATTTTTAACCTATTTGAAAGCGGATGAATAGAACTTTATTTTTCTTACTATTTTCGTTTTTTACAACAACTTTTGTTTTGGGTCAAAAGCAGATTCATGGTGTTGTAAAAGTTGAAAACGCTTCCGCAGAAGGCATTCACATCACCAATTTAGTCTCTGAAAAATCAACGGTCACTAATGAAAAAGGCGAGTTTTGGTTAGATGTAAAAGAAGATGATTTACTTGTTTTTTCTGCGGTTCATTTGAATTATTGGCGAAAAAGTATTTCGGAAAACGACATCAAAAATGGCTTTATTGAGGTAATTATGACCACAAAAGAGCAAAAATTAGAAGAAGTAGTCGTGACAGAATACACAAAAATCAATGCTCAAGATTTGGGAATTATTGATTATAAACCAAAAAAATATACGCCGGCAGAAAGACGATTGCGAACCGCCGAAAAATTAAAATGGTATAGTCCGCTTCTAATTCCGTTAGGTGGAATGAGTGTTGACGGGCTTATTAATCAAATCAGCGGAAGAACCAATCAATTAAAAAAAGAGGTTCAAATTGAAAAAAAGGAGTTATTACTAAAAAAGTTGAACGATTGGTATGAAAATGAATTCTACGTCAATCAGCTAACTATTCCTGTAGAATATATAAACGGTTTCAAAGTTTTTGTAGTTTATGATGAAGAATTTATAGACTACCTTAATTCTAATGATACTATTAACGGAAGTTTGCGTATTTCTAAATTAGCAGTTGAATTTTTAACGTACCTTAACACCGATGAATAGATTTTTTTTGTATCTTATAATCTCAATTTTAACCACGGTTTTTAGCTATGGTCAGAAAACAATTTATGGTGTTGTAAAAGTTGAAAACGCTTCTGCGGAAGGAATTCACGTTACCAATTTGGTTTCAGAAAAAGCAGCCATTACCAATGAAAAAGGTGAATTTTGGTTGGATGTAAAAGAAGACGATTTGATTGTTTTTTCTGCTGTTCATTTAAATTATTGGCGAAAAAGTATTTCTTCAACCGACATCAAAAACGGCAAAATAGAAATTGTAATGTCTGCCAAAGTAAGTGAATTAGAAGAAGTGGTGGTAACAGATTATTCCAGAATCAACGCAAAAGATTTAGGGATAATAAATTACACACCCAAAACATATACATCGGCTGAAAGAAGGTTGAGAACCGCTACAACAGGACTTTTAGATCCTTTGTTAAATTGGATGTCAGGTAGAACCAAACAATTGAAAAAGGACATCGGAATTGAAAAAAAGGAATTTATGATTAGTTGGTTAGATGATAATTTTGAAGACACAGATTTCACTAATACATTCAAAATTCCAAAGGAATATGTAGACGGATTCAAATTTTATGTGGTGGAAGATATTGATTTAGCCCAAGCCATACAAGCCAAAAATAAATCACGTGTCACCTTTTTGTTAGGCGAATTGGCACAAGACTTTTTAAACTATTTAAACAATGAAAAATAACAAACTACTACTCTTACTGACTTTACTTTTTGCTCAATTTTCTTTTGCTCAATTGGGTTCAAGAGAAATTATAAAAGGACAAATTATTTCCGAAGCAACAGCAATCGATAATGTTACTGTGTTTAACATTTCATCCAACAAAGGAGCGGTAACCGATAATTTAGGCTTTTTTACGATGTATGCCAGACCATCGGATACGTTGGTTTTTTCGAGTGTGATTTTTAAATCGAAAAAATTGGTTTTAACCGAACACGATTTCAAAGTCATCATTTTAAAAATTAAATTAGAAGAGTTTATCAATGAATTGGATGAAGTTATTGTAACGCCTTCAACCCTTACAGGTAATCTAGAAAAAGATGCCAAAAACATCAAAGTTACCGATAAACAAAGTGCTTTTAACAGCAGCGAAATTTCCGATATGCAAATGGAAAAAGATTTTCAATCTACGCAATTTAACACCGCCATGCCAAGCGATTTGTCGATTCCGTATGGGATGGATTTTGTAAAAATTGGAAAAATGGTTGGCAAACTTTTTGGATATGAAAAAAGTAAAAATCAACCCATTGTTTTCACCTCAAATAAAAATTTCCAAGAAGCAGTGAAAGACAAATTCACCTATCATTTTTTCACAGAAACCTTAGGTTTAAAACAAGAAGAAATTGGTTTGTTTCTCAATTATTGCGACTCCGACCCTAAAGTCAGAAAACTATTGGCAACCGACAAAGAAATCGATTTAATTGATTTTTTAATCAGTAAAAGCAAAGAATACAAAAACCTTCCAAAAGATTAATTCTTACGATGAAAAATAAAAGATTTCTTCTTTTTTTGATTGTATGTTCTCTTGCCATTTCGTCTTTTGAAATGCACAAATTCTATGTTTCGGTCACACAAATTAACTTTGCTCAAGACAAAAAAGCCATTCAAATTACTAGCCGAATTTTTATTGATGATTTGAATAATGCCTTAGAAAAAAAACATAAGAAGAAATTTTACATCGGATCAACCAAAGAATCAGTCGAAGAAATTCAAATTTTGAAGAATTATTTCAGTGAAAATTTTTCAATAAAAGTCAATAGTAAATCAAAACCAACCGTTTATTTAGACAAAGAAATTGAAGATGATGTGATTATCTTATATCACGTTATCCGAGATGTTTCTAAAATTAATTCGTTAGAAATAAAAAACACCACACTTTTTGACTTCCTTCCCGAACAACAACACATCATTCACACCCAAATTTCAGGTAAAAAACTGAGTGCTTTGCTCACTTTTGAAAACCGTGAAGAGTTGTTAAAATATTGATAAATAGTCAACAGCATCCGTAAAATGTTTATTTTAGACGATTCAAAAAAACAAGCATGAAGAAGTTTTTATTTTTGGGTTTGCTTCCAGCATTGTTATTTGCCCAGGAAAAAACCGAAACCAAACGCGAGCCGGGTCATTATGATACCAATAAATTCAGTCAGATGTATGACTTATTGGCAACGCCCAATATGTTCAGAACGGCTTCCGGTGCTCCGGGACCGGCTTACTATCAACAGCAAGCCGACTATAAAATGGACATCGTTCTAGATGATAAAAACAAACGTTTAGACGGTGTTGAAACCATTACCTATCACAACAATTCTCCAGATGAATTAGAATATTTATGGGTTCAATTAGACCAAAATATGCGTTCTCGTCAATCGAAAACACCATTAATCGAAAGCCAAAAAATGGACGGTTCTATTCCTGTGGATGGTTTTGTGAAAAAATATATGAATGAAGGTTTCGATGGCGGTTTCAACATCGATTATGTACATGATGAGGCAGGAAAACCACTTTCGCATACCTTCAATCAAACGATGATGCGAATTAATTTGCCAACACCTTTAAAACCAAATCAAAAAGTTTCTTTCTCTATCAAGTGGTGGTACAACATCAATAATTATAGAGTAGATGGCGGTCGTTCAGGCTACGAAGAATTTGAAAAAGACGGTAACAGATTGTACGTTATTGCTCAATTTTTCCCAAGAATGGCGGTTTATAATGATGTAGAAGGTTGGCAAAATATGCAATTTTGGGGTCGCGGCGAGTTTGCTCTTCCTTTCGGAAATTATGACGTTAACATCACGGTTCCTGCCGATCACGTGCTAGAAGCAACCGGCGTTTTACTCAACCGAAAAGATGTTTTTACATCCGAACAAATCAAACGCTACGAACAAGCTGAAAAAACATTTGATAAGCCGGTTTTAATCATCACACCGGACGAAGCAAAAGCCAATGAAAAAGGTTTTTCTACCAAAACAAAAACGTGGAAATTTAGGGCAGAAAACGTGCGTGATTACGCCTTTTCAACATCTCGAAAATTCATTTATGATGCGATGGCGGTGAAATTGGATACCAAAAATGTGATGGCGATTTCACTTTATCCAAACGAAAGTAATCCGTTATGGGAAGAATTTTCAACTCGTGCAGTTGCTCAAACCTTGATTACGTATTCACGTCACACATTCGATTATCCGTACCACAAAGCCATTTCTATTTCTGCCGAAGATCAAGGAATGGAATACCCAATGATTTGTTGGAATTACGGTCGTCCCGATGCCAACGGATTTGTGTCAGACCGTATCAAATACGGAATGATTAGCGTAATTATCCACGAAATCGGACACAATTATTTCCCAATGATTGTCAATTCCGACGAACGTCAATGGTCTTGGATGGATGAAGGTTTGGATACATTTTTGCAATATTTAGCCGAACAGGATTTTATCGAAAATTACCCATCAAGTCGCGGTCCGGCGAGCAAAATAGTTCCTTATATGAGTGGCGACCAACGGTTTTTAGAACCAATTATGTCCAACTCTGAAGGCATTCACCAATTTGGAGCCAACGCTTATTCCAAACCTGCAACCGGATTAAATATTTTGCGTGAAACCATTATGGGTCGCGAGTTGTTTGACCACGCTTTTAAAACCTATGCCAACCGTTGGAAATTCAAACATCCAACTCCGGAAGATTTCTTCAGAACGATGGAAGACGCTTCTGCCGTTGATTTAGATTGGTTTTGGAGAGGCTGGTTTTTCTCCACCGATTACGTCGATATCGGCATCAAAGAAGTCAAACAATTTTTCGTGACCGATGAACCAACGGCCGAATTGAAAGACGTAAAAGCCCGCAGAGGTCGTTTCGGAACTGCGACCGGACCTTACGTTTATTTGGTCGAATCTAATCATAAAGAACTCAAAAGTAATCGTAAAAAAGCATTAGCAAACGAAGATATTAGTTCGCTAAACGACTTTATTTCAACCAAGTTCTCAGCCGAAGAAAAAGCAAAATTAAAATCGCCAAAATATTTCTACGAAGTAGAATTTGATAAACCGGGCGGAATGATAATGCCAATTATCGTTGAGTTACAATTTGAAGACGGAACATCAGAAACACATCACTTTCCTGCACAAATTTGGCGAAAAAGCAATCAAACGGCTACTCGTGTTTTTGCAACAGAAAAGCCAATCAAAAAAATTCAACTCGATCCAAAACTGGAAACAGCCGATATTGATGTTACCAACAATACATGGCCAAAAGAAGCAGTAAAATCAAAATTTGACGAATTAGATAAATCAAAATAAGAAGCTAATCCTGCTATCCGCTTCAATCTTTCAGCAAAAAAAGTTATTTTCTAAAACCCAAAAAGAGCTTCCGTTGGTCGCTTTTTTGGGTTAAGAAAAATATACTTTTTTTCGCTTCAAGGATTTCCGCTACTATCAGGGCTAAAAAATCTTCGTACATTTGTAGTCAAAATAACAATAGTATTATGTTTGGAATAGGAGGAGGAGAATTCATACTCATCATATTAGTGGTACTCATGCTTTTCGGATCCGATAAAATTCCCGAAATAGCCAGAACATTGGGCAAAATGTTTCGTCAATTGAAACACGCCACCGATGATATTAAAAGCGAAATCCAAAAAAGTGCCGAAGCTAACGGAATAGATACCAATAGCCTTACCGGCGGAATTTCGGAAGAAATTGATAAAGTAAAACAAAGTTTTAACGATACTGTCGATTCTACTACTGGAGTCGATACCAACTTTACAACTGAAATAGAAAAAGTAAAAGAAGACATCGAAGAAATCACCGGACCCATCAAAAGACAATTTTAACCTTGGAAGAACTCATTCAACTCGACAAAGATTTATTTCTTTTTCTCAATAATTTAGGCTCAGAGCAATGGGACAGATTTTGGTTAATCATTACCAAACAAATCTATTGGTCGCCCATATTTATTTTTGTTTTCTACTTTATCATCAAAAAAATCGGTTGGAAACAATTCGGAGTTTTAGTGCTTTTTTTGGCGGCTTTAATTACATTCACAGATCAATTAACTAATCTTGCAAAATTTAGTTTTGAACGTTTACGGCCTTGTAACGACCCTAGTTTAGATGGGCAAATGAGAGAAGTGTTAATTCGCAAGTCATTTGGCTATTTTTCCGGGCATGCTTCCAATTCGATGGCAACAACAACTTTTATTTTCTTATTATTTAGAAAACACTTCAAATACATATTTTTGTTATTCCTCTTTCCGTTAATTTTTGCCTATAGTCGCATTTATCTTGGTTTGCATTTTCCGGGTGATATTTTAACAGGATACCTTTTTGGAATGTTTTTAGGAACTTTATTTTATCGATTTTATAAAATAATCCAGCCCAAATATTTTCCTGCTTCTTAAAGTACCCGACTCACCGTCAACCCATCTCGAATAGGCAACAACACCGATTCCACTCTTGGGTCATTGTTCAATCGTTGGTTATATTCCAATAAAATTTTAGTACTCAAATCGCCTTCTTTCAAAGGTTCAACTACCTTTCCGGACCACAACACATTATCCGATAAAATGATGCCACCTTTGCTCATTTTCGGAACTATTAATTCATAATAGTTGAGGTAATTTTCTTTATCCGCATCAATAAAAACTAAATCAAATTCCGTGTCTAAAGTTGGAATAATATCCACAGCTTCACCCAAATGTTGCACAATTTGATTACCCCAAGGCGATTTATCAAAATATTTCCGTTGAAAATCAACTAATTCTTCTTTAATATCAATGGTATGAACGATGGCGTTTTCTTGCATTCCTTCACATAAACATAAGGTAGCATAACCAGTATAAGTGCCGATTTCCAAAATAGAAGTTGGCCGAATTAATTTGGATAACATACTCAAAACCCGTCCCTGAAAATGACCACTCAACATCCGTGGCAATAAAATTTTCTGATACGTTTCTTTATTTAATTGTGCCAATAATGCCGGTTCATCTTGCGAATGAGCCGCGACGTAATCTTCTAAATCTTCGGAAAGGAAATGCATAATTATTTACTTTTTTCTGGATTGTGGCGTGAATTAAACACCCGAATTATAAAAATGGTATGATTTGAAAATCGATAAAGTAGTTTGAAATTGTCAACAATGATTCTTCTGCAATCATTTCGATATTCATCAATTTGAAATTGTTCTGCAAAAGTAATCTCTTTTGGAGCATTAATTAATCTAATCATCAATGATTTGGAAATATTGTTTTTTATTTTGTTCAAATCATTACGAGAATTCAAAGTCCAAAAAATCGAATAGTTATTCATTATACCAACTTTCAATTTCTTTTTCTAACTTTTCTTGACTTATTACTCTGTTGTTTTTAATGTCGTTTAGACCTTCTTCAACTTTGTTATTATAATCTAAGAGATTTAATGCTTTTCCATCTGCATCATAACCAATGATTTTGTTTTCGGTTTCAGAGAGTATTTTCTCAGTTGGTTCTTCCACTAAAGATAATGGAGGTTCAGAAGTTTCAAACTTATTTTCAATAATTTTTTGGATTGTAAGCAAGACGGTTTTATCTTCTTCTTTGAGAATAAGGCGTATAATTTCTAATTTAAGTTCATTTATATTCATTACAAAAAAAGTTTATATATCAAAAATACAAAACAAAATTATACAAATCAGTTTTCTAAATTTAATCTTTTTTCTAATTGTTCAATTCTTTTTATCATATTTTCTAGAATACCTTCGGGCATTGAATTGTTTAAAACTTCAATTTTACCAACAATTATATTATTATTTTCATTCTTTTTAAAAATAAATTTTTCTTTATCACTATCTAAGAAATAATCAAAACCAACATTGAAAACTTCACAAATTTTTTGCATAACAATAAAATCAGGAATCGTTTTACCTACTTCAAAATTTGATACAGAAGTTTGAGCAATTTGTAGATTATCTGCTAATTCTTCTTGACTCATTTTATTTTTTATTCGTAGTTTTCTAATTTTTGTACCTACATTCATAAGTTTTATTATTTTATTGCTCAAAAATAGCAATTATTTGTTTGATTTTATTAATATTATGATGAGGTGAAATTCAATTCGTAATTAATTTAGCTCTATATATATTTATTAACACAAAATTATTTACATTATGAGAAAAGCAGAGCTTAATTTAGATTTGAGAAAATCAGAAAAAAATCAGTGTTTTTGGAATGCAATATTTCAAAAACCGAAATGTTTATTTGGTATAAATATGACATCAATAGTTTTATATATGTCATTTTCATTCTTTATAATTGGTTGTAGTACTGAAGATAACATGTCTTACAGTGAAGATGCTAAAATTGATTCATGGGTAAAATCAAATAAATCAAAATTTGATGATATAAATCTCAAGGATATTTCAGGTTACATCGGAGAGGAGCAAAGAGCTATTTTTAGATTTATTGATGAAGATAATAGAAAATCAATTTGGATTGAAAAATTTGAATTACTAAAAATAAATAATCCAAATCAAAAAGATATATTTGAAAAAGTTTTTAATCATATAAGTAAGATGAAATTTGACAAGTCACTTTCAAATGATGATTTTATTTTTTTTAACAATATTATTGAAGAAGGACGTCAAAGATTTAATTGGTCTGATGAATTTATAGGAATTACTTTTTGTTCGTTTGAGTTTTATAATTCTGATTCTGAATATAATATTCATTCTACAGCAAGAGACGTTTTAACTCATAATCATGATGATGGATCTAATGGAGGGGGCGGACTGCCAGTGTGTAATTGTAAGTGGGGAGGTATGTTTGCTTGTGGACCAAACACCTGTAGTAAAGGTAACTGCAGAGACGATAATCAAAAAGGATGTGGGTTTTTATTGTTGGAAGATTGTACTGGTAAATGCAGATAAAAAAAACAGCGTCTTTTCCAAAAATGAACTTTTTGGAAAAGACGTTTTTAAATTGAATTTAATGAAATATTTTCTATACATAGTTCTTGTTTTTTCTAATCAAACTTTAATTGGTTTAATTAATCCATATTATAGTTTTTATTTGCCTACTTTTCAAATAGCTGTTTTTTTTATAACTCTTGCTTACCTTAAATTTGGAATTAATTTAAATAAATATTTTATGTATTTTTCATATTCATTTATTTTAATCTTATTCCATATTTTTAATTTAGTTGATTTTCAAAAAATTTTGTTTTTTATTGTGCTTACACCTATTACAATATATCTTGCTCATCGATTTTATAAAAGTTCATTATTAAAAAAAGCAATCACTCTCATTGTTGTGTTTATTTATTCTTGGTTTTCGGCAACTATTTTAATGAGTAATATTTTTTCATACAATAATTATAAAAAAAATTATGAAAAAGATATCGCAATCAACTTTTATGATTCAAATAAAGAGGTTATTGAATTTGATAAAAATAAAATCTATGTATTAGATTTTTGGACAACAAGTTGTGGTATTTGTATCGAAAAATTTCCTGATTTTGATAAACTAAAGAAAAAGTATGCTTCTAACAATAATTTAGAGTTTTATACTGTAAATGTTTCTTTAAAGAATGATGATATTGAGAGAACAAAATCATTTATTGAAAATAAAAAATACTCTTTTCATAATTTATACCTACTTTCAAGTGCTGATGCAATTAAGATTAATGTTTTTGAGTATCCAACAATAATAATAGTTAAGAACAACAAAATAGTTTATAATGGTTATCCCAGTTATGATCGAACTGTTGTTTTTAATAACATAAATGATGTTATTGATGGTTTTGTTCATTAATATAATTGATAAAAAATAAAAAGTCATCTCTTTTTTTATTGGCAAAAGTTTTAAGATTTCAATTTATTTATAGCATTAAAGCTTATATTGAATTGAAAACCTTTTAAATTTGCACCATGAATACCACCAAAAAAGACATTCGGGCATTGACCAAAATACAACTACGGGATTTTTTTGTAGCTAACGGCGACAAAGCTTTCCGTGGCAATCAAGTGTATGAATGGTTGTGGAGCAAAAAAGTATATTCTTTTGAAGATATGACAAATGTTTCCAAAGAAACCCGTCAAATGTTGGAAGATAATTTTGTCATTAACCACATCAAAGTAGATCAAATGCAACGCAGCGAAGACGGAACTGTGAAAAACGCCGTTCGTTTGTATGATGGCTTGGTGGTTGAAAGCGTTTTGATTCCCACCGCAACCAGAACCACCGCTTGTGTTTCCAGTCAAGTAGGTTGTAGTTTAGATTGTAATTTTTGTGCCACCGCTCGTTTAAAGCGAATGCGAAATTTAAATCCCGACGAAATTTACGATCAAGTGGTTGCCATCGATAACGAAAGTCGTTTGTATTTTGATCGACCGCTTTCTAACATCGTTTTTATGGGAATGGGCGAACCATTGATGAATTATAACAACGTCATCAAAGCCATTGAAATGATTACTTCGCCGGAAGGATTAGGAATGTCGCCAAAACGAATCACACTTTCTACTTCGGGGATTCCTAAAATGATTAAAAAAATGGCCGATGAAGAAGTCAAATTCAAATTAGCCGTTTCGCTTCATTCTGCAATTGATGAAATTCGTGCTGAAATTATGCCTTTTTCCAAAAGTTTTCCGCTGAAAGAATTGCGTGAAAGTTTAGAATATTGGTATCAAAAAACTAAAAGCAAAATCACTTATGAATATGTGGTTTGGAAAGGAATCAACGACGATAAAAAATCGATTGATGCATTGGTGAAATTCTGTAAATATGTGCCGTGTAAAGTCAATTTAATCGAATACAATCCAATTGATGACGGGATGTTTCAACAAGCTTCGGATGCTGCTTTGGACGAATATGTGAAAGCATTAGACAAAATTGGCGTGATTGCCAAAGTTCGAAAAAGTCGCGGAAAAGACATTGATGCCGCTTGTGGTCAGTTGGCGAATAAAAATGAAGCCGTATCTGAATAATTCCAGTTGTGATTTTCTAACTTTCTAACTATCTTTGAACTTTCATGAAAATCACCGAACAAATTAAGCAACCCATCATCAAAGAGATGGAACTTTTTGAAAAAAAGTTCTACGATTCGATGTCTTCCAAAGTGGCGTTGCTCAACCGAATCACCTATTATATCGTGAACCGAAAAGGAAAACAAATGCGTCCGATGTTTGTTTTCTTAACCGCCAAAATGGTTTCCGAAGGTTTAATAAACGAACGAACCTATCGGGGTGCTTCGGTTATCGAATTAATTCACACCGCCACATTAGTGCATGATGACGTGGTGGACGACAGCAATCGCCGTCGTGGATTTTTCTCCATTAATGCGTTATGGAAAAACAAAATCGCTGTTTTAGTGGGCGATTTTTTACTATCTAAAGGATTACTGCTTTCGATTGATAACAATGATTTTGATTTATTGAAAATCATTTCAGTTGCCGTTCGTGAAATGAGTGAGGGTGAATTACTTCAAATCGAGAAAGCCCGAAGATTAGATATTACCGAAGACGTTTACTACGAAATCATCCGTCAAAAAACAGCTACGTTAATTGCGGCTTGTTGTTCGCTCGGAGCATGTTCTGTTTTGCCCGAAAATCAGGAAATCGTAGAACGAATGCGAAAATTTGGGGAACTTATCGGAATGGCATTTCAAATTAAAGATGACTTGTTTGACTATACCGACGATGCCATCGGAAAACCCACCGGAATTGACATCAAAGAGCAAAAAATGACATTGCCGTTGATTTATACTTTAAATAATTGTACGCCAAAAGAAAAAAGTTGGCTTATCAATTCCGTTAAAAACCACAACAAAGACAAGAAAAGAGTAAAAGAGGTAATCAATTTTGTGAAACAAAGCAACGGACTGGTTTATGCAGAAGAAAAAATGATTACTTACCAACAAGAAGCTCTCCAGTTATTGAATCACTTTCCAACATCACCTTATAAAGATGCTTTGATTTTGATGGTGAATTATGTTATTGAGAGGAAGAAGTAGTGTTCAGTTGGCAGTTTTAGTTGACAGTCACAGTCGCAGTTTGCAGTCACAGTTTGCAATCGTAGTTTTGTCATTTCGCAAGATGACGAAGTCGAAATAGAAATCTCCTGCGAAGCAGGCAAAACTATTTTTACAATAAGTGCTAATTATATTTAATTAATTTTAAACTATTGATTTTTAATTTGTTGCAACTTTTTTCATTTTTTTTTCAAAACCCATGCAACTAAATTCAAACTTCATTCGTCTATGTAAATAGAACACTAATTAATCTGTAAAGCCTGAAAACTGCGACTGAAAACCGCGACTGATTTTGTAAAAATGAAAGTAATCAACTTACATCAAGACGAGAAAAACACAATCCGATTAGCTGTCGAAAATAACCGGCATGCTCAACATCAGATTTACACAAAATTTTCGCCAAAAATGTTGGGCGTTTGCAGACAATACATCAAAGATTTGCAGCAAGCAGAAGATGTCATGATTACCGCTTTTATGAAAGTTTTTTCAAGTTTAAAAAATTTTGAGCACAAAGGCAGTTTTGAAGGTTGGATTAGACGAATTATGATTAATGAATGCATTTCGTTTATCAGGGTTCAAAAGCAAGTGAAATTTATAGAAGATGAAACTTTTTTTGAAGAAAGACATAACGACATCGAAAGCAAATTTTCAGTTGATGATATTCAGTTTCTCATCGATAGTTTACCGGATGGATATAAAATGATTTTTAATCTTTACGCCATCGAAGGTTACAAACATCAAGAAATTGCCGAAATGTTGGGAATTAATGAAGGAACATCAAAATCGCAATTGTCACACGCCAGAAAGATGCTTCAAAATCAGATTAACAGATTAAAAAATTATGACAATGGAACCGAATAACATAGATAAACAAATCAAAGAAAAGTTGAATCAACGAGAAATTCAACCTTCGTCAAATGCTTGGGATCGTTTGGATGCTATGCTTTCGGTAGAAGAACAAAAACCAAAAAGAAGTTATAAATGGCTTTCTATTGCGGCAGTTTTTGTTGGATTTACGATGTTTGGAATTTTTATGATGAACAAAGAAAATTCAACTGAAAATGTAATTCCAACCAACCAAATTGTTTTGGAAAATGAAACTAAATTGATTGAAAATGAGTCAACTCCTGAAATAGAAAATTACTTACCAGAAGTAAAAGAAAATGAAGCAGTCGTTCATCAATCAACAAAAAAAATAGAAAAACCATCCGCTGAAATAGATCCTAAAAAAGATTTTTTATTGGATAATCATTCAAAAAAAGAAGAAACAATTGTTGAAAATCAACCCAAAATATCTACTCCTAAATATATCAATGCCGAATCACTTTTAGCCGAAATTGAAACCGGAGAAAAGATTGAAATTCCAAACATTTCAAAAAAACCATCCGTAAAAGTTGATGCAAATGCGTTGCTTTCTTCGGCAGAAAAAGAAGTAGATGAAACATTTAGAGATAAAGTTATTCAATCGATTAATAAAAAATACAATTCGGTAAAGTCAACCTTGGCCAATCGAAATTACGAGTAAAAACAATCAAATCACGAACAGTTAAATTTTAAAATTATGCAAAAAATTATCCTTTATGCAGCAGTATTGCTATGCACGTTAGTTACCCAAATGTATGGACAGGAAACATTTGATGGCAGAGCAAAAACTATTTCAGAAAACATCAAAAAAATCACTAATCAAGAAAAAGAAGCTCTTAAACAAGAAGTGGAAGACATCAATAAATTGTTAGAAAACGGAACAATTTCAACCGAAAAAGCAGAGTCGGAAAAACGAAAAGCAGCCGAAGTAAGAGCCAAAAACATTGAAGAAAAAGTAGCCATCGAAGAAGCTAAATTACAACAACTGATAAAAGATGCAGTTGATGGTAAAGTAAAACATTCCGAAGAAAAGGTAAGAGGCGGAACCACCATTATTCTAGGTTCGAGTGCAAATGATTCTATTGGTGAAGATCATACCGAAATTAATATTGGTTCAATGAAAATTTTCAAAGGCGAAAAAGAAAAATTCAAAAGAAATTCTAAACGAACTACGTCTCAATTTGTGTTTGCTTTTGGGTTAAATAACCTTGTAACCGATGGCGATACCGGCTCGTTGGAAGACAGCGATTACCGCGTTTGGGGTTCACATTTTTATGAATGGGGTTTGACTTACAACACCAGAATTTTCAAGAACAACAACTTGTTACATGCCAAATACGGTTTGTCATTAATGTATAACAATTTGCGTCCAACCAATAATCGTTACTTCGTAAGAAATGGAGAGCAAACCAATTTAGAAGAATTTGATTTAAATTTAAAAGAAAGTCGTTTTAGAAATGTAAGTTTGGTTTTACCACTTCATTTAGAATTTGATTTTACACCAAAATCGGTTAGCGAAAACGGTGATGCGAGATTTAGATCACACAAAAGTGTCCGACTAGGAATTGGTGGATATGCCGGATTTAACGTAAAATCAAAGCAAATTCTAAAATTCAATGAAGATGATGTTCGTGTAAAAGTAAAAGAAAAAGGAGATTTTAATACATCTGATTTTACCTATGGTTTGTCAACCTACATCGGTTATCGTGCCACAAGTTTGTATCTAAAATACGACTTAAATCCAATGTTTAAAAACAATACAGTCGATCAAAACAACATTTCGTTAGGGTTACGTTTCGATTTCAATTAAAATTTGTTTGAGTTAATATACATTTGTTTAAAGGTGTTTCATTTTGAAGCACCTTTTTTTTATTTTTAATTCCTTATTTTTAAAAACTGAATTGTACTTTTACAGGCTACGAAAAAACACCAATGATTAAGCAAAACACCATCGATTTAGTTTTTGAAACCGCCCGAGTTGAGGAGGTGATTGGTGATTTTGTCCAGCTCAAACGTGCCGGTAGTAATATGAAAGGATTGAGTCCGTTTTCCAATGAAAAATCGCCTTCGTTCATGGTTTCTCCGGTAAAGCAGATTTGGAAAGATTTTAGCACCGGAAAAGGCGGAAATTCTGTTACTTTTTTGATGGAACATGAGCATTTTTCGTTTCCGGAAGCCATTCGCTACTTAGCCAAAAAATACAATATCGAAATTGAAGAAACCGTTTCAAGTGACGAAGATAAGCTGGTTGCCAATGAAAAAGAGAGCATGTATTTGGTTTCCGAATTTGCCAGCAAGTATTTTCAACATGTTTTATGGGAAGAAGAAGAGGGCAAAGCTATCGGATTATCCTATTTTAAAGAACGCGGTTTTACTAACGAAACAATCAAAAAATTCAATTTAGGTTATTCGCCAAACACGTGGGATGCGTTGACCAAAGAAGCTCTCGGAAAAGCCTATAAATTAGAATTTCTTGAAAAAACCGGACTCACAATTGTTGGAGAAGACAAACAATTTGACCGATTCAAAGGTCGTGTGATGTTCCCCATTCAAAGTATGTCGGGAAGAGTGCTCGGTTTTGGTGGACGAATTTTGACGAATGATAAAAAAGCCGCCAAATATCTAAATTCTCCCGAAAGCGAAATTTACCATAAAAGTAATGTGCTTTACGGAATTTTTCACGCCAAACAATCCATTGCGAAACTTGATAATTGTTTTTTGGTGGAAGGTTATACTGATGTGATTCAAATGCATCAAGCCGGAATTGAAAACGTAGTTTCTTCTTCCGGAACGGCTTTAACACCAAACCAAATTCGATTAATTAATCGTTTAACGAAAAATATTACTGTTCTTTTTGATGGTGATGCGGCGGGTTTACGAGCATCCATTCGGGGAATTGATTTGATTTTGGAAGAAGGAATGAACGTTAAAGTGTGTTCTTTTCCTGATGGCGACGACCCGGACAGTTTTGCTAAAAAAACACCGTATGATGAATTGGTGAAGTATTTGGATGAAAATGCTAAAGATTTTATTCAGTTCAAAGCTTCTTTATTGATGCAAGATGCAAAGAATGATCCCATCAAAAAAGCCGATTTAATTAGGGATATGGTGATTAGTATTTCAAAAATTCCGGATCGAATTAAACGTGAAATCTACATCCAAGAATGTAGCCGAATCATGGATATTTCTGAAGATGTTTTGTTTAGCACGTTGGCACAAATGGCTCAAAAAGATTTGTCTGAAGCCAACAAAAAATTCAAACAAGAGCAAAAAGTATTTGATGTTGTTAAAAATGATTCAACCGAAACCATCGCTAAAATTGATGTTGTTACGTTATTGGAAAAATCAATTCTGGAAATTCTACTATTATATGGTCACCATGAAGTGGAATTTGAAAATGTTTTTATTCAATTTGATGATAACGGAAAGGAAATTGAAACCATTGAAAAAGTTAATCATAAAATATACGAACGCATTTATTTGAGTTTACAAGAAGACGAAATTGAATTGGCTAATCCGATTTTTAATGCCATTTATATTGATTTAGTTGCACAATTTCATCAAAATGAATCGTTTGATAAAAATCATTACCTCAATAATTTAGTTCCCGAGCATGCAGAAGTAGTTACGGATATTTTAATGAATGATGAAAAATATCAATTGCATGGATGGTTGGATAAAAAGCAAGTTTTTGTAAAAGAAAAAGACGATTTCGAAATTCTTTCTCGATTGGTTACCGAAACAATCGTAACATTTAGAGAATACTTAATCAATAAACTGAATCGTGAATTGATGCTTCAAATTCAAGAAGAAACTCCCGAACTTTCGCCGGAAGAAATTATCACGATGATAAATGATTACAACAAGTTAAAAGTTAACATCACTCGACGAATTGGCAGAATGCGTTCGGATTATAACTAAAAAAAGACCCCAAATCGAGGTCTTTTTTCTAAGTATTTTTACACAATCTCCAATGTTTTTGCTTTGTTAACTAAATCGACCAAGTTAGTCACATTTAATTTTGTGAGCAGTCTCAATTTATAGGTACTGATGGTTTTTTCATTCAGTCCTAAAATTTTAGAAATTTCATTGTTCTTTTTTCCATCACTTAAGAATCGTAATACCTCAATTTCTCTGTTAGAGAGTTTTCGATAGAGTCTTTCGCTCTTATTTTGTTTAGCAATCAGAGCTAAACTTTTCTTAATAGCATCGTTAAAAATAACGGCACCATTATTTACTTTTACAATTACGTTTCCAAGTGTTTCTAATTTAGATGTTTTGTGCAAATAGGCAGAAACACCCGCTTTTAGTGCGTTTGGAGCATAAATGTTTTCAGAAAGATTACTGAAAATAATAATTTTAGTACTCGGAAACTCCTTGAGTATATACTTTACTAAGTTGATACTCGTTAGCCCTTCAAGTTCCAAGTCTAAGACTAAAATGTCAATAGGCTTAATTTTAAGCATGTCTAAAATCATATTGTAGTTACCAACATGGCCTACAATACTAATTTCAGCATGGTCTTTAAAGTACGATTTAACACCGAAGTGAACTACGGGTTGATTATCGGCTAAACAAACTTTAATCATGATAAGTGGTATTTTAGTTAGAAAATGATTAATATTTTTTTAGGGCTGTTAAAGATACTATATTTTTTTTTAATGGAATGTAATTCTGACAAATTATTTTAAGAAAAATTTTAGATTTCTCTTAAATATTTGGGAATTTCACAAACAGGTATCGGGTTCATCTTGTGTTTGTTAGCGTTATTGAGCCTTTTGTAAATGTTAAAGACTTCTAAATTTCTTCCATTAAAATCTGTAGTATTTTTTCCCGCTTCGTCTTGAAGCATTGCCCATTCTAATTCGTTGTAACTTGCTCCTAATTGGTCTTCATCCGAACGATCATCACCAAATAAGCCATCTGTTGGAGCAGCAATTAAAATTGATTCCGGTACTTTTAAAAATTTCCCAAGAGCATAAACTTCCGATTTCATTAAATCGGCAATCGGACTCAAATCTACTCCGCCATCGCCATATTTTGTATAAAAACCCACACCAAAATCTTCTACTTTATTTCCGGTGCCGGCAACAAGTAGTCCGTGAATTCCTGCAAAATAATATAACGTTGTCATTCTTAATCTTGCTCTCGTGTTGGCTAGTGATAAATTTAATTTAACCTCATTTTCAGAAGTTGGAACATCTTTTTTAAATTGTTCAAACGTATTGCTTAAATCAACAGAAGCACTTTCAACATTAGGAAAACGTTGTTTTAACTGTGCAATATGCTCCTTTTTTCGACTAACATGAGAAGCAGCTTGATGTATTGGAAGTTCAAGACAAAGTGTTTTTAAACCCGTTTGAGCACAAAGTGTTGAGGTTACCGCACTGTCAATTCCTCCTGACACACCCACAACAAAACCATTTACTTTTGCGTTCTCCGCATAGGTTTTTAACCAATTAACAATGTATTCATTTACTTCTTCTACTTTAATTGTAGTGTTTTTTTGTGTCATCTTATTCAAGTTATACGATTTGGCACTGTATATTTGCAATTCAATTTTAAAAAGTAAAAGTAGAAAAATCAAATTGATTTTCTAAATCAATTTAAAGTTATCATAATTCAAATTTAAAATGAAAAGAATCGTATTAATTTTTCTGTTGATTATAGTTGCTTCTTGCGATAAAAAGTCAAAAATAGAAAAGCAAATAGAAGAAATTCCGGTTTCGTTAACAGTCGAACGTTTTGATAAAATTTTTTATGAAACGCCTGTTAAAGATTTTCAAAAAATGAAAGCAGAATATCCGGCTTTTTTTCCAAGTCAGTTTCCGGATAGCATTTTTATTAGTAAAATGACAGATCCTTTATATCGTGAATTGTATGATGAAGTGCAAAAAAAGTACAGTGATTTTACGCCTGTTCAAGAAGAGTTAGAAGAGGTTTTTCGTTATATAAAATTTTATTTTCCCAACCAAAAAACACCTTCAAAAGTAACCACTTTGATTTCTGAAATGGATTATCAAAATAAAGTGATTTATACTGACAGTCTTTTGTTGATTTCGTTGGATTTGTATTTAGGAAAAGAACATAAATTCTATGAATTTCCTGATTATTTTCGTCAAACCTTTCAACGTTCGCAGATTATGCCTGATGTGGTTTCCGATTTTTCCCCGCGAGTGATTGCTCAACCACGAGAAAAAACATTTTTAGACCAAATGATTTATTTTGGAAAAGAAATGTATATCAAAGACTTAATTCTTCCTAAGTATGAAGATTTTGATAAAATAGGATATTCAAAAGAGCAGCAACTTTGGTGCGAAGAAAACGAAGGCGAAATTTGGCGATACTTTATCGAAGACAATATATTGTATGATTCTGATACCAAATTAGTGCAGCGTTTTATTGCTCCGGCACCATTTTCTAAATTCTATCTCGAAATTGATGCTGAGTCGCCGGGAAGAACCGGAGTTTGGATTGGCTGGCAAATTGTTCGTTCGTTTATGAAAAATAATGAAGTATCTTTGGCTGATTTTTTAGCAATGGATGCAAAAGAAATTTTTACCCGTTCAAAATATAAACCCAAAAAATAATGAGTTTGATTACCTCCGAAATAAAGTTTGATGTTACGTTAGATGAAAATAAAGTGCCTGAATCTTTAAAATGGACTGCCAAAGACGGTGGCATCGAAAACCAAGAAACCAAAGCAATTATGTTATCTGTTTGGGATTCAAAATCAAAAGAGTCTCTGCGAATTGATTTATGGACCAAAGACATGCCCGTGGATGAAATGAAAATTTTCTTTCATCAAACCTTAGTAGCAATGGCCGATACGTTTCAACGAGCCACAACCGATGATAAAATGGCCGACACAATGCGGGACTTCTGTGAGTATTTTGCTGAAAAATTAGAATTGAAAAGTTAGAAACTATCGTTTTTAAACATTTCTTGATTAATTTCATCAATAAACGAAAGTAATTCTTCTTTTCCGGTAGATTCTGTTGCAGAAGTAATAAAGTGTTGTGGCATTTCTTCCCAACCGCTGGCTAAAACTTGTTTTCTGTAAGCTTCAATGTGTGAATGAATTCGGGTTTTGCCAACTTTATCTGCTTTGGTAAAAATAATGCAGAAAGGAACTTCGGTCACGCCTAAATAAGTAAAAAATTCCAAATCAATTTTTTGAGCTTCTAATCGAATGTCTATCAATACAAAAGCACAAACCAATTGTTCTCTTTTTTCAAAATAATCAGTCACAAATTGTTGAAAGACTTCTTTTGATTTTTTAGAAACCTTTGCATAACCATAGCCAGGCAAATCGACCAAAAACCAATTGTTATTTATTTTAAAATGATTGATTAATTGTGTTTTTCCTGGTTTAGAGGAGGTTTTTGCCAAACTTTTGTGGTTGGTCAACATGTTAATCAAGGATGATTTTCCCACGTTCGATCTTCCAATAAAAGCATATTCCGGAAGCGGGTCTTTCGGACATTTACTCACTTCAGAATTGCTGATTACAAATTCGGCGGTATTAATTTTCATAGTATTTATTTAAAACAAAAAAGTCCATTCGGACTCTTTATAGTTTATTTTTTTCTAACCACTCCAGCATGATTTTATTAAACTCATCAGGATGTTCCATCATCGCTGCATGACCACAATTGTCTACCCAGTATAAGTCGGAATTTGGTAGTAACTTGTGAAATTCTTCTGCGACTTCAGGTGGCGTGACTTTATCGTCTTTACCCCAAATCAAACAAGTTGGGGTTTGCATTTTTGGCAAATCTTTTGCCATATTATGTCGAATGGCACTTTTGGCAATAGTTAGTGTTTTGATTACTTTAATGCGGTCATTTACAATTGCAAAAACTTCATCTACCAATTCTTTTGAAGCCATTTCAGGATTGAAAAATACATTTTGGGTTTTTAGTTTGATGTATTCATAATCACCTCTTTTTGGATAACTATCACCCATGGCACTTTCATAAAGTCCTGAGCTTCCGGTTAGTATTAATGCGGCAACTTTTTCAGGATACATTTTTGTGTGATATAAACCAACATGACCTCCCAATGAATTTCCCAATAAAATAACGCGTTCAAATCCTTTGAAAACAATAAAGTCTTTTACAAATTTTGAAAAAGCTTTTACGTTGGTTTTTAAAATGTTTTGTGTGTATAATGGAAGTTCAGGAATAACGACTTTATATCCATTTTTTGGAAAAAAATCAGCTACTCCGCCAAAATTGCTCAAACCGCCCATAAGACCGTGCAAAACAATAATTGGAGTTCCTTCTCCGGCTTCAAAATAAGTATATTTTCCTTCTTTCTTAAAGTTTTCTTTCATCAAAAATGAGATCTTTCAATTCAACACAAATATATGATTTTATCCATAAAAAAGAAGAATTGTACTGTTTATTTGAAATGAATTTTAGGGTTTGATTAAAAAAAATGCACCAATTGGATAAGTGGTTAATTATCAACATTTTTTCAAGTCAAGTCAATTCATCCAATATAACACAAATCATATAAAAACTGAAGCCAGTTTGTTAAACTGTTGAATATTTTCTTTCAAACTGTACAATTCTAAATGTTTTGTTAAATAATGTGCAATAATTCAGTTGGTTACCTCGAAATCGTTTTGAAGAGCAAAGTGGTAAAACTTATTAACAAAGTGGTATTTTGTGGTAAATTGTGGTAAAATGTTTTTATATTTGCTATCAAACCATCAAAATTGTAACTCCTTGAATACCATTGTTGGAACATATGAATGTAAAGTCGATGCCAAAGGAAGGCTGCTCTTGCCTGCTCCTTTGAAAAAGCAGTTGGCTGCTTCATTGCAAGATGGTTTTGTCTTGAAGAGATCGGTTTTTCAGCCGTGTTTGGAATTGTATCCGATGGCAGAATGGAACGTTTTGATGAATAAAGTAAACAAACTCAATCGTTTCGTAAAAAAGAATAATGATTTTATCAGACGATTTACGGCAGGAGTGAAAGTGGTTGAAATTGACGCATTGGGTCGTTTGTTGGTTCCGAAAGATTTAGTGGTTTTTGCCTCTATTTCCAAAGATATTGTGCTGTCTTCGGCAGTTAATATTGTGGAAATTTGGGATAAAGATTTATATGAAAAGTCAATTGATGATGCAACAATCGATTTTGCTGATTTGGCAGAAGATGTAATGGGAAATGTTAATGATGATGACAATGGAATATCATAATCCGGTTTTATTAAAAACATCCGTAGAAGGTTTGGCAATCAAGCCGGACGGAGTTTATGTAGATGTGACTTTTGGTGGTGGCGGACATTCAAAAGAGATTTTGAGTCAGCTAGGTCCGGATGGGAAGTTATATGCTTTTGATCAGGATGAAGATGCGATAGCGAATGCTTTGCCAGATGAACGTTTCAAATTGATTAATGAAAATTTTAGAAACATCAAACGCTATTTGCGATTTTATGGTGTGAAAGAAGTAGATGGAATCTTGGCCGATTTAGGTGTTTCTTCTCATCAATTTGATGTAGCCGAAAGAGGTTTTTCTACCCGATTTGATGCTGAACTCGATATGCGAATGAGTCAAAAGGGCGAGTTAAATGCTTTTATGGTTGTGAATGAATATGATGAAGCTACGCTTAAAAAAGTATTTGCAGAATTTGGTGAATTATCCAATGCAGGAGCGATTGCCAACACCATTATAAATGCCAGAAAAGATATTCCAATCAAAAATACGGAACAATTAAAACAAGTTCTTTCAAAATTTTTACCGGCTCACAAGAGTCATAAAATATTAGCTCAGATTTATCAAGCGATCCGAATTGAGGTAAATCAAGAAATGGAAGTTCTAAAAGAATTCTTAGAACAATCATTAGATATTTTAAAGCCTGGCGGAAGATTAAGTGTGATTTCGTATCATTCTCTCGAAGATCGTTTGGTGAAAAGATTCATGAAAAACGGAATGTTTGAAGGCGAACCGGAACGTGATTTCTTTGGAAATTATTCAGTTCCATTCAAATCAATAGGAAAGTTGATTATTCCGGATAATGCGGAAATTAAAATAAATAATAGAGCTCGTAGTGCCAAATTGCGAATTGCTGAGAAAAAGTAAATGAAAGCCGGAATATACGACATATTAAAAGCAAGATTTCTGGTTAACCAAGATGCGGTTAAAAACTGGCGATTCATCGTTTTTTTAATTGCATTGGCAATGGTAATGATTGCAAATATTCATCATTACGAAAAAAAAATATTCAGAATTGTTGAATTAAATAAAGAAGTAAAAGAATTGCGATCAGAATTTGTAGATCGTCGTTCGGAATTAATGAAATTAAAAATGGAAAGCACTATTTCAAAAAAAATGGAAGAAAAAGGAATATTTCCTTCTACAGTGCCTCCAACAAAAATAAAAGTGGTTAAACCTAAAGAAAAAACATTAACAGAAAAAATATGGAAGTAACAGATAAACATATCTCTTACCGAATTTATTTGGTTGCCGTAGTCGTCTTTTTGATGGCTATTGGTGTTGCTGTTAAGTTAACCAATATTCAATGGGTTGAAGGCGATTATTATCGAAAATTAGCCAAAGAACGAAGTGTAAAAAACTTCGTAATACCTGCAAATAAAGGGAATATTTATTCTTCTGACGGAAGTTTATTAGCCACTTCTATTCCAAATTATAAAGTTCGTTTTGATGCGGTGGCTCCCAAAAAAGAAGATTTTGATAAAAACCTTCAACCGCTTTGCGATTCATTGTCAAAACTGTTAGGAAAATCATCACAGTTTTATAAAACGGAATTTTTACGAGCGAGATCAACAAAAAACAGATACTATTTGGTAGCTAGAAATTTGAGCTATACCGAATACATGAAAATCAAAAGTTTTCCGCTGTTTAACAAAGGAGCTTATCGTGGCGGAATCATAACCGAGCAAAAAACAGTTCGTGAACATCCAATTGGTTTGGTAGCCGAGAGAACTATAGGTTATGAGCGAATCAGACCAAACGGAACTCCGGACGGAAAAGGAATCGAATGGGCGTTTAGAGATTATCTAAATGGTAAAGATGGAAAACGACTCATGCAAAAAATGGCAAAAGGTCAATGGAAACCTATTCGCGACGAAAATGAAGTAGAACCACAAGATGGTTATGATATTATTTCTACTATCGATGTATATATTCAAGACATCGCTCATCATGCTTTGTTAAAGCAGTTAGAATACTACGAAGCAGAACATGGATGTGTGGTTGTGATGGAAACAAAAACAGGAGAAGTAAAAGCAATTTCAAATTTAGGAAGAGATAAAAATGGCCAGTACAGTGAAACTGTAAATTATGCGGTTGCCGAATCACATGAGCCGGGTTCTACCTTTAAATTAATTGATTTAATCGCTCTTTTTGAAGATAAGGTAGCAGACACAAGTGATATTTATGATACTAAGGGTGGCGAAATATCCTATTACAACAGAAAAGTGCGTGATTCTAAAAAAGGCGGTTACGGTAAAATTTCCTTGGGAAGAGGTTTTGAATTGTCATCCAATACGGTATTAGTTCAAGCTGTTTATAATAATTACAAAAGTAATCCGCAGAAGTTTGTTGACCATATCAAACGCATGAAACTGCACGAGCCACTTGGTTTACAAATAAAAGGAGAAGGAAAACCAATTGTTCCTCAGCCAGGAGAAAAAAATTGGTATGGCACCACTTTACCTTGGATGGCTTATGGTTATAATGTTTCAATGACACCACTTCAAACCTTAACATTATATAATGCTGTGGCAAACGATGGTGAAATGGTCAAACCATTATTCGTAAAGGAAATTAAAGAATGGAACAAAACCATTAAAAAGTTTGATAAAGAAGTGATTAATCCAAAAATTGCCTCACAAGAAACAATCGACAAAATAAAAGCCGTTTTAGAAAATGTAGTCAAAAAAGGAACGGGTTCTAAATTATATTCCAAAGATTTTTCGATGGCAGGAAAAACAGGAACAGCCCAAATGGGTTATTCAGACAAGGCTAATTTGTATTATGCTTCATCATTTGTGGGTTATTTTCCGGCAGATCAACCAAAATATTCGTGCATTGTTGTCGTGCACAAACCAAGTAAGTCAAAAGGATATTACGGAGCAGATGTTTCCGGACCGGTTTTTAAACGAATTGCACAAAAAGTGTTTACCGATGTTCCTTCTACCAACGAAGTGAAAAGTTTGGAGAAAAACATTCCGATACAGGATAAAAATTATGATACATATTATGCTAATTCATCCAAAGAACTAAACACCATTCCAAATGTAAAAGGAATGTCTGGTATGGATGCAATTGCCTTGTTAGAAAATTTGAAAATAAAAGTGAAAATTATAGGAATAGGAAAAGTAAAAAAACAATCTATTCAACCCGGAGAACCATTACTAAAAAACAGCACAATTATATTAGAATTATCGTGATAACGCTAAAAGACATATTATATAAAGTAAGCATTGAAGCTGTAAAAGGTTCAACCGATGCCACCATCAATAAAATTGAATTTGATTCCAGAAAAGTGGAATTGAATGATGTTTTTGTGGCCATTCGCGGAACTGTTTCAAACGGACACGATTTTATCGAAAAAGCTCTTAATCAAGGTGCAGCCGTTATTGTTTGCGATACTTTCCCAGAAATAATTGTCAATGGAGTAACTTATATTCAAGTGAAGGATACCAATTTAGCATTAGCTTTCTTGGCATCAAATTATTATGAAAATCCATCCCAAAACTTAAAATTAGTTGGAATTACAGGAACAAATGGCAAAACCACCATTGCTTCTTTGTTGTATCAATTGTTTAAAAAAGCTGGTTATAAAGTAGGATTGCTTTCTACAGTAAAAATTTTGGTTGATGAAGAAGAATTTCCAGCCACACATACTACTCCGGATTCACTAACGATAAATTATTATTTGTCAGAAATGAATAAAGCCGGTGTTGAATTCTGTTTTATGGAAGTCAGCTCACACGGAATTCATCAAAAAAGAACAGAAGGTTTGCTATTTTCCGGCGGAATTTTCACAAACCTTTCCCACGACCATTTAGATTATCACAGCTCATTTGCCGAATATAGAGACGTAAAAAAATCATTTTTTGATTATTTGCCAAAAACAGCTTTTGTGTTAACGAATGTAGATGATAAAAACGGCAATTTGATGTTGCAAAACACGAAAGCTAAGAAATTAACTTATGCTCTAAAATCGTATGCCGATTACAAAGCTTCCATTTTAGAAAATCAGTTGAGCGGATTATTATTGAAGATAAACGGAAACGAAGTTTGGGTAAAATTAATCGGAACGTTTAATGCCTATAATTTACTCGCAATTTATGGAACTGCTGTCGAATTAGGGTTGGATAGTTTAGAAGTTTTACGATTATTATCCGAATTAGAAAGTGTTTCAGGACGTTTTCAATTCATCGTTTCAGATGATAAAATCACCGCCATTGTTGATTATGCTCACACACCCGATGCGTTGGAAAATGTGTTAGGAACAATCAATGACATTCGAACCAAAAACGAACAATTAATCACAGTTGTGGGTTGCGGAGGAAACAGAGATAAAACGAAACGTCCGATAATGGCCAATATTGCATCGACGTTAAGCAATAAAGTCATTTTAACGTCAGACAACCCAAGAGACGAAGACCCAACCGACATTTTAATGGATATGGAAAAAGGTGTTGAACCACAAAATCATCGCAAAACACTATCCATTTTAGATAGAAAACAAGCCATCAAAGTAGCGTGCCAATTGGCAAAACCAAACGATATTATTCTGATTGCCGGAAAAGGTCATGAAACCTATCAGGAAGTCAAAGGAGTTCGTCATCATTTTGACGACATGGAAACCGTAAAAGAACTATTAGAAGAACGAAACCAATAGAACCGATATGCTGTATTATTTATTTGAATATTTAGACAAAACACTCGATGTTCCCGGAACAGGAGTTTTTCAGTACATTACATTTCGTTCAGGTTTGGCGGTTCTTTTATCGCTTTTAATTTCAACCATTTTTGGAAAGAGAATTATCAATTTTCTTCGAAATCAACAAGTTGGTGAAACAGTTCGTGAACTAGGTTTAGAAGGTCAAACCCAAAAAGCCGGTACACCAACCATGGGTGGATTAATAATTATTTTAGCCACCTTAGTTCCGGTAGTTTTATTGGCAAGATTGGATAATATTTATATCATTTTGTTGATTGTCACCACATTATGGATGGGAACTATTGGTTTTATTGATGATTATATTAAAATTTTTAAAAAGGATAAAGAAGGTTTAAAAGGAAAATTCAAAGTTATTGGTCAGGTTGGTTTGGGTTTGATAGTTGGTTCAGTTTTGTATTTCAATCCGGGCGTTACTGTTCGAAAAGATACTCAGTTAACCAATATTCAAACAACCACACAAACAATCGTTGATCCTGCTGCTTTAGAAGAAAAATCAACAGCAACAACAATTCCATTCTTCAAAAATAACGAATTTGATTATGCTGATTTGTTATCGTTTTTAGGTGATGGTTACGAATCTTGGGCTTGGTTAATTTTTATTCCGATAGTAATTTTTATCATCACAGCCGTTTCAAACGGAGCCAATTTAACAGATGGAATTGATGGTCTCGCAGCCGGAACATCCGCAATATCTGTCCTTACACTTGGGATTTTTACATTCGTTTCGGGTAATATCATTTTTTCAAATTACCTCAATATTATGTACATCCCCAATTCCGGTGAAATGACAGTGTTTATCTCCGCATTTGTGGGATCACTCATCGGATTTTTATGGTACAACAGTTATCCGGCAGCCGTTTTTATGGGCGATACAGGAAGTTTAACAATAGGCGGAATCATTGCGGTAATCGCCATTGCCATTCGAAAAGAATTACTGATTCCGGTCATCTGCGGAATTTTCTTAGCCGAAAATTTATCTGTAGTGTTGCAAGTCAGCTACTTTAAATATACCAAAAAGAAATTTGGTGAAGGAAGACGAATTTTTCTCATGTCGCCCTTGCATCATCATTACCAGAAGAAAGGCTATCATGAAAGTAAGATTGTAACCCGATTCTGGATTGTTGGAATTTTGTTAGCCATTTTATCAATCGTAACCTTAAAATTAAGATAATGCGATTGGTTGTTTTGGGAGGAGGAGAAAGTGGGGTAGGAACCGCCATTTTAGGAAAGAAAAAAGGATATGATGTTTTTCTATCCGATTTTGGAAAAATAAAAGATAATTACAAAGAAGTTCTGTTGCTTAATGAGATTGCATGGGAAGATGAAAAACATACCGAGAAACTGATTTTAAATGCAGATGTGGTAATGAAAAGCCCCGGAATTCCTGATAAAGTGGCAATTGTCAAGAAATTGAAAGAAATGCAAATTCCGGTTATTTCAGAAATTGAATTTGCATCCCAATTTACAGATGCTATCACCATCGGAATTACAGGAAGTAATGGAAAAACAACCACAACAATGCTCACGTATCATTTGTTAAAATCCGGTGGTTTAAATGTAGGATTGGCAGGAAATATAGGAAAGAGTTTCGCCTGGCAAGTAGCCGATGAAGATTTTGATGTGTATGTGTTAGAATTAAGCAGTTTTCAATTAGACGGAATCATTAACTATAAACCGCATATCGCCATTCTCACAAATATCAGCCCGGATCATTTGGACAGATATGACTATAAATATGAAAAATACATCGCTTCAAAATTTAGAATAACAATGAATCAAACCGAAGATGATTATTTGATTTATGATGCAGATGATGAAGCAATAACCGATTGGTTACAAAACAACAAAACAAAAGCACAATTAATTCCATTTTCGCTTAAACAAAAGCACCAAATGGGAGGATTTATAAACAACGACACTATGGAAATGTACATCAACGAAGAAGAATTTACAATGGAAACCAAAACAATGGCTTTGGAAGGCAAACACAACATGAAAAATGCAATGGCAGCAACCTCGGTAGCTCAACTGATGCGAATCAGAAAACAAACCATCAGAGAAAGCTTGTCTAATTTTCAAGGTGTTGAACATCGTTTGGAGCGTGTATTGAAAATTCAAAATGTGCAATACATTAATGATAGTAAAGCAACCAATGTAAATGCCACATTTTTTGCTTTAGACAGCATGTCCACACCTACCGTTTGGATTGTGGGTGGCGTTGATAAAGGAAACGATTACTCCGAATTAATGTCGATGGTTCGCGAAAAAGTAAAAGCAATCATTTGTTTAGGTGTTGATAATAAAAAAATTATAGATGCTTTTGGAAATGTAGTCGATGTAATGGTGGAAGTAACTTCCATGAGTGATGCCGTTCGAACGGCTCAACATCTAACAGAAAAAGGCGATACTGTCTTATTATCACCAGCTTGTGCCAGTTTCGATTTATTCGAAAATTATGAAGACAGAGGAAGACAATTTAAGCAAGCAGTTCGGAATTTATAAGAGAATGGTTTTAAAAACTTTTTGTCATTTCGCAAGATGACGAAGTCGAGATAGAAATCTCCTACGAAGTAGGAAAAAAAGCAAAACATGTTAGCACTAATAAAAAGTTTAAGAGGAGATAAAGTCATTTGGGCATTAATAGCCCTATTGGCTCTGTTTTCATTTATGCCGGTTTTTAGTGCCAGCAGCAATTTGGCTTATGCCGGAAAAGGAACGGGAAACACAGTTAGTTATCTGATTAAACACTTGGTACACGTTGCTCTTGGTTTTTTTATTGTTTACCGAATTCATAAAATTCCTTATCATTATTTCAGAAGTATTTCTAGAATTTTATTGCCATTTATTTGGCTATTACTTGCCTACACATTGTTTAAAGGAACAGTAATTGCAGGTGCTAACGCAAGTAGATGGATTCAAGTGCCGTTTGTTGGAATTTCGTTTCAACCTTCTACGTTTGCATTTATTGTGTTGATGATTTTTGTGGCTCGCTACTTATCCAAAACAAGAGAAGAACCACTCACATTCAAATCATCATTCATCGATTTATGGCTTCCGGTCGGAATCACGTTGATGTTTATTCTTCCTGCCAACTTCTCCACTGCAGCATTGATTTTTGCAATGGTTTTAATGTTGGTTTTCATCGGAAAATATCCATTAAAATATATCGGAGCAGTGTTGGGAATCGGAATCGTTTCTTTTGCCTTTTTTATTCTGATAGCAAAAGCATTTCCAAATCCTTTAACAACTCGTGTCAATACATGGGAAGCTCGTATCGAACGATTTTTTAATGATGATGTCCAAGATCCGGACGAAGTATATCAAATTGAAAGAGCCAAAACTGCTATCGCAACCGGTGGCATTTATGGATTAGGACCGGGAAAAAGCGTTCAGAAAAACTTTTTACCTCAATCTTCTTCCGATTTTATTTATGCCATTATTGTGGAAGAATTCGGATTAGCCGGCGGATTAGCAATTCTTGGAATTTATCTTTTACTGTTTTTCAGAATCGTTATTGCCGCTCACAAAGCCAATACATTATTCGGAAAATTAGTCGTCGTCGGACTCGGTTTTCCCATCGTGTTTCAGGCGATGATTAATATGGGAGTTGCTGTAGAATTATTGCCCACAACCGGACAAACACTTCCGCTAATCAGTAGTGGAGGAAGTTCAATTTGGGTAACTTGTTTGGCGTTGGGAATCATCATCAATGTAACCAAAAAAGAAGAAGAAATTGCTGCCGAAAATAAAGAAAAAGCCATGCGAGATGCAGCTCTTCAAAAAATGATTGACAAGCAATTGAAAGAAGATGAAGAGGCATTGATAAAATCTGATGAAGAAAAGGATGAAGATTATTCTATCGAAGATAATCCAATGAATGCAGTTTTAAACAAAAGTTAAGATGAGCAGTTTTAAATTCATATTAAGTGGTGGCGGAACCGGTGGACATATCTACCCGGCGATTGCTATTGCCAATGAATTGAAAGCTCAATTTCCGGATTGTGAAATTTTGTTTGTTGGTGCAAAAGATAAAATGGAAATGCAAAAAGTGCCACAAGCCGGATATCCAATAAAAGGGTTGTGGATTGCGGGTTTACAACGAAAATTGACCTTGCAAAATTTAATGTTTCCGGTAAAAGTTATTGATAGTTTAATAAAATCAAGACGTATCATAAAAGCATTCAAACCGGATGTGGTTATAGGAACCGGAGGCTTTGCTTCAGGACCTTTATTGCGTGCGGCTTCTGTCATGAATATTCCAATTGTGGTGCAAGAGCAAAACTCTTTCCCGGGAATTACCAATAAAATTTTAAGCAAAAGAGCTTCTGTGATTTGTGTGGCGTATGACAATTTAGAACGCTTTTTTCCAAAAAATAAAATAAAATTAACGGGAAATCCTGTTCGCGAAGATTTGCTTTCCATTGATAATAAACGATTGGATGCGTTGACTTATTTCGCTTTAGATGCAACAAAAAAGACCTTATTGGTTTTGGGAGGAAGTTTAGGATCAAGAAGAATAAATCAACTTATTGCAAAAGAATTGGATTTTATAACCAATCAAAATATTCAAGTGATTTGGCAGTGTGGTAAACTTTATTTTGACGAATACAGTCATTTTAATGAAAAACCGAATGTAAAAGTTGTTTCGTTCATCGACAGAATGGATTTGGTTTATGCAGCGGCAGATATCATCATTTCCCGTGCAGGTGCATCTTCAGTATCGGAACTTTGTTTAGTGGGCAAACCGGTCATTTTTATTCCGTCTCCCAACGTGGCAGAAGATCATCAAACTAAAAATGCAAAAGCAATTGTAGATAAAAACGGAGCAATTTTGTTAAAAGAAAGTGAGTTAGACGGAAAATTTCAACCTGTTTTTTCTCATTTAATTGACGATGAAAATCATCAAATAGAATTAGGTAATCAAATCAGGAAATTGGCGAAACCCAATGCAACACAAGATATAGTTAAAGAAATTAGTAAACTAATAAAGAAATAAAGAAGACTTTGTGTCTTTTAGCCTTTGTGGCAAAAAAAATATGAATCTAAATCAAATCCATAACGTTTATTTCATAGGAATCGGAGGAATCGGAATGAGTGCCCTTGCCCGCTATTTCAGTTTCTTAGGAAAAGAAATTGCTGGCTACGATAAAACCGAAACTGAATTAACCAAAGAGTTACAAGCGATTGGAATGCAGATTCATTTTGATGATAACATTGATAAAATTCCATCTGGTTTTGATAGAGAAAACACGTTGGTAATTATCACTCCGGCAGTTCCAACTTCGCATAGCGAGTGGAATTTCTTCAGAGAAAATGGCTATGTCATCAAAAAAAGAGCAGAAGTGTTAGGAATCATTACCAAAGACACGTATTGTTTTGCGGTTGCAGGAACACACGGGAAAACAACAACTTCCAGTATTTTAGGACATGTTTTGTATGAATGTGGCGTCGATGTAACCGCATTTTTAGGCGGAATTGTAGAAAATTATAATTCCAACCTAATCGGAAACGGAAAAACAGTTACCGTGGTGGAAGCTGATGAATTTGACCGTTCCTTTCTTCACCTTCATCCAAACATGGCATGTGTAACCTCAATGGATGCCGATCATTTGGATATTTATGGAAATTCAGATGAAATTGAAGCAACTTTTGTAGAATTTGCAGACAAAGTGGAAGATAAAAAATTGCTTTTCACTCCAAAAAGTTTACCACTTAAAGGAATGAAAATTGGAATCAACGAAGAAGCAGATTTTACGGCTTTCAACATCAGAATAGAAAATAGTGCTTATGTTTTTGATGTAAAAACACCATCCGAAACAATTAAAAATATACATTTCAATTTGCCCGGAAGACACAATTTAATGAATGCTCTCATGGCTTTGGCAATGGCTAAAACATATGGATCCCCAACCGACGGTATTGCCAGAGCTTTGAGCACATTCAACGGAATTAAACGTAGGTTTTCCTATCAAATCAAAACAGAAAAATTGGTTTTTATTGATGATTATGCACATCATCCTACTGAGATAAATGCGGTTCACCAAGCCGTTAGTGAATTGTATCCCCAACAAAAAGTGTTGGCTGTTTTTCAACCGCATTTGTTCAGTAGAACGAAAGATTTTGCAGATGATTTCGCTAAAAGTCTTTCGCAATTTGATGAAATTATTTTATTAGATATTTATCCTGCAAGAGAACTTCCCATGGAAGGAATTACCTCACAATGGCTATTGTCTAAAATCGATAATCCAACCAAAAAATTAGTAACAAAAAATAGTTTAATAGAGGCAATTTTAGCCTCAGATGCAACCGTAATTGTAACCATCGGAGCAGGTGATATTGGCGAATTAGTTAAACCGATAAAAGAGCGATTAAATGAAAAAGTACTTTAACTGGACAAATTTGCGTTTAGTGCTGATGGTCATGCTTTTGGCTTTTTTGTATTCATTTACATCCAAAAGAAATGACAACAGAAAATTGCAAAATGCTACTGTTGAATTTCAAGATGGCGAGCAACTTTTTGTAACACATGAAACGGTTAATAAATTGTTAATAGAAAATAAAAAAGATGCTTCCAGTATACGGAAAGTTGCGTTAGATTTGAATAATTTGGAGAATACCATCAATCAACACGACATGGTTGAAAAAGCGGAAGTTTTCGTGAGTGTAGATGGTCATTTAAAAGCAGTTGTCAAGCAGAAGACACCAGTTGCTAGAATATTTGAAGGCAATGGTTCGTATTATATTGATTATAAAGGAACTAAAATGCCATTATCAGCTATTCACACTGCTCGTGTTCCGCTTGTTTCGGGGGGGATAAACGACAAAAACAGAGAAGATTTAAACGAATTATTTCGAATGATTCATGACGATGAGTTTTTGAAAAAAAATATCATTGGCATTCAAGTTCTGCCGTCCGGTAGCTTGAAAATGAAGAATAGAAATTTTGATTATGATATTGATTTTGGAAAAACCATCAACATGGAAAAGAAATTTAGGAATTATAAAGCCTTTTTTCAAAAAGCAGTTTTAGACAGTTCCATCCATGGTTACCAACTAATTAATCTGAAGTTCACGCAACAGGTAGTTTGCACAAAATAGAAGCACATGAAAAATGAAAACATCGCAGTAGGTTTAGACATCGGTACCACAAAAATTGTGGCCATGATTGGTCGTAAAAACGAGTATGGCAAACTCGAAATCTTAGGTGTGGGAAAATCCAAAAGTTTGGGTGTTCACAGAGGAGTGGTTAACAATATTACGCAAACTATTCAGTCTATTCAAACGGCTATTGCAGAAGCAGAAGAAAATTCGGGCTACATGATCAAAGACGTTGTGGTGGGAATTGCGGGTCAACATATCCGTAGCATTCAACACAGCGATTATATCAGTCGTAGCAATCCGGAAGAAGTAATTTGCGACAAAGACATTGAGCAATTGATTAATCAAGTGCACAAATTGGCTATGTTGCCTGGTGAAGAAATTATTCACGTATTGCCACAAGAATTCAAAATCGACGGTCAAGCAGAAATCAAAGAACCTATCGGAATGTATGGCGGAAGGTTAGAAAGTAGTTTTCATGTAGTGGTTGGTCATGCCGCTTCCATCCGAAACGTGGGTCGATGCATTCAAAGTGCCGGAATTGAATTGTCTGGTTTAACACTAGAACCACTTGCTTCTTCTGATGCGGTTTTAAGTCAAGAAGAAAAAGAAGCCGGAGTAGCTTTGATTGATATTGGTGGTGGAACTACCGATTTAGCTATTTTTAAAGATGGAATAATCCGTCACACAGCTGTAATTCCTTTCGGAGGAAATGTGATTACCGATGATATCAAAGAAGGATGTTCAATCATCGAAAAACAAGCCGAATTGCTAAAGGTAAAATTCGGATCAGCTTGGCCTGGAGAAAATAAAGACAACGAAATTGTTTCTATTCCGGGATTAAGAGGTCGTGAACCAAAAGAAATTTCACTAAAAAATCTTTCAAAAATAATTAATGCTCGTGTAGTTGAAATTATTGAACAAGTTTTTGATGAAATTAAAACCTATGGATGTGATGATCCTAAAAAGAAATTAATTGCCGGAATTGTTTTAACCGGAGGAGGTTCGCAATTAAAACACATTAAACAATTGGTAGAATATATCACCGGAATGGACACCAGAATTGGCTATCCAAACGAACATTTAGCCGGAAATTCTGACGAAGAAATGTCAAGTCCGTTATATGCTACTGCGGTGGGATTAATGATGAATAGTATCAACAATAACACCAAAAGTGCCATTTTGATGTCAGAAATGGAGCAATCACTTCCAAAAGAAGTAAATGTTGAAGAACCAAAAATTGAGTCTGTTGCCGAAACCCCAAAAGCAGCAGAACCAAAAAATGAAAGTACAGAGAATAAAATCAAACGTTCTTTCTTTGATAAGTATGTAGAAAAGATTAAAGAATTTTTAGATAATGCGGAATAGAACCTAATTCTGCACTATTGAAAAATTTAAAATGAATTAGAAAAACCAAGTAGTATGACAAGCAACTCAGATTTTGGAAACATTTCATTTGATTTACCTAAAAATCAATCAAATGTAATTAAAGTAATTGGTGTTGGCGGAGGCGGAAGCAACGCCATCAACCACATGTTTAAACAAGGGATTAAAGGAGTAGATTTTGTGGTTTGTAACACCGACTCACAAGCACTTCAAAACAGCCCTGTGCCTAACAAAATTCAGTTGGGTGTAAACCTTACCGAAGGTCTAGGTGCCGGAGCAAACCCGGAAGTAGGCCAACAGTCTGCCATAGAAAGCATGGAAGACATTGATAAATTATTGGATAGTAACACCAAAATGATTTTCATTACCGCAGGAATGGGTGGTGGAACCGGAACCGGTGCAGCTCCAGTAATTGCTCAAATGGCTAAAGATAAAGATATTTTAACGGTAGGAATTGTTACGATTCCGTTTCAATTTGAAGGTAAAGTTCGTTCGGAACAAGCGATGTCCGGAGTAGAACGTTTGCGTAAACAAGTTGATTCATTGATCGTCATCAATAATAATAAATTAAGAGAAGTGTATGGAAATCTTGGTTTCAAAGCCGGATTTTCAAAAGCAGATGAAGTGTTAGCCACTGCTTCTCGCGGAATTGCAGAAGTAATTACGCACCACTACACGCAAAACATCGATTTAAAAGATGCAAAAACCGTGTTGTCAAACAGCGGAACGGCTATCATGGGTTCTGCCATTGCCGAAGGTGAAAACAGAGCCAAAGATGCCATTGTTTCTGCTTTAGATTCACCGTTATTAAATGACAATAAAATTACAGGAGCCAAAAACGTATTGTTGCTTATCGTTTCTGGTTCAACCGAAATTACGATTGACGAAATTGGTGAAATTAATGACCATATTCAAAATGAAGCTGGTCATAACGCCAATATCATTATGGGAGTTGGTGAAGATGATTCGTTAGGAGATTCTATCGCAGTAACTATCATTGCTACGGGTTTTAATGTGGAACAGCAAAAAGAGATCGTGAATGCTGAGCCTAAAAAAATAATTCATTCGTTAGAAGAGAATCAAACCAATACGATCGACTTGAGTCAAAAAATTGTGGCTCCGATTTTAGATGTTGCCATTGAAAAAGAGACACCAAAAGCTGCTACAGAAGATAAAATTGTTTTTGAATTAATTGATGAAATGGAAGTGGTAGAACCTAAAATGGTTTCCGAACTAATTCCAACAACCGATTTAATCAGAAATATAGATGTTACGTATGAAATCGTTTCACCTTTTTCAGAAAACCATTTGTTTGCTACAACACCGGAAGTTCGTGAAATTATCGTAAAAGAACCTGAATTTGTGATTGTTGAAAAAGAACAAGTAGCCTTATCTTTTGACTTGTCAATTGAAAAAAAGGTTGAAGCAGAAGTGGAAAAAACAGTTCTATTTGAATTGGATCCAATTGCGACAAACGAAATTATTGTGAATGAACCAAAACAGGTTATTCCAATGACGGAAGTAAACGAAACCGGCGTAGTGCGTTATTCTTTAGAAGAATACATGGAAGTTGAATCGGAACTGGTGAATTCTAAACCAATCGTAAATGTGGTGGAAGAACCGATTAATGAAGAAATGAATATCACGATGAAAAAAGTGGAAACACCTTCCTCTTTCACCCCTTCATTTGATGAAATCAATCCAACAGCAGAATTAACCATCGAAGAAACGTTGAAAATGCGTGCCGATGAAAGAAGAAAAAAATTAAAAGAATTCAATTATAAGTTTCACAACAATTCTTCTCGTTTAGATGAGATGGAAAAAGTACCGGCTTACAAAAGAATGGGAGTGGATTTGCCAACGAATTCACCTGTAAATAATCAATCCAGAACATCGTTGGGAACCGATAGTAATAATGATACTCAATTGAGATCAAACAATTCTTTTCTGCACGATAATGTGGATTAACTAACTCAAACAAATCCTTTTTAGCCCGAAAATCAGAACATGGTTTTCGGGTTATTTTTTTTATCTTTGCAGGCCTTAAGAATTAATTTCAAAGGATAATTTAAAAATAGATAGATATGAGTTTGCAAAGCCAAATCAATGAAGAAATTAAAAATGCTATGCGTGCCAAAGATACAATTGCGTTAGAATCATTACGTGCCGTTAAATCAGCTATTTTGTTAGCATTAACAGAAGGCGGAGCAAAAGATGAATTGTCTCAGGAAGATGAAATTAAACTTTTGCAACGATTGGTTAAACAACGCAAAGACAGTGCAGCAATTTATGTAGAGCAAGGCAGACCAGATTTGGCAGACCCAGAAGTTCAACAAGCAGCAATTATCGAAAAGTTTTTACCTAAACAATTAAGTGAGTCAGAGGTGGAAGCAGTTGTATCTCAAATCATTGCAGAAAACGCATTTTCAGGAATGGCTTCAATGGGTCAGTTAATGGGGATAGCCTCTAAACAATTGGCCGGAAGTGCAGACGGAAAAACAATTTCAACAATTGTAAAAAAGCTTTTAGCATAACATAATTTATTTGTAGATTCGCATTCTCAAAATAAAACGGCCTCGTAGTTCAACTGAATAGAATATCAGATTTCGGCTCTGAGGGTTACAGGTTTGAATCCTGTCGAGGTCACGAATGAAACAAATAGGGGAGTCAAAATTCTCAAGCTTGCTTGAGAATTTTGACTCCCCTATTTGTTTCTCAAAGCGGAGCTTTGAGGGATGGCTGCAAGCAATCCTTTTGTCATAAAGTAATGTTTCCAAGCAAGCTTGAGAATTTTGACTCCCCTATTTGTTTTTCAAAGCGGAGCTTTGAGGGATGGCTGCAAGCAATCCTCTTGTTATAATGAAATTTTTCCAAGCTTGCTTGAGAATTTTAAACATCCTATTGGTTTTTCAAAGCGGAGCTTTGTCAGGAAGGACGAAGTCAATCCATATTCGTGTGTACACTTATACATGATTTCTATAGTTGTTTTTCTCAAAACTAAGTTACAAGGAGAAAAAACAATCCATTCATAATCAAAAAAATAATACTCCTAGTTTTTCTTTTTTTATTAAATCAATCAACATTTTTATATAAGTAATTGTTTTTCAATTTTTTAAAAAAATATTATTTGTGTCTGTGAAAATATTTCATATAAAACTCACAATAATTCAACTAAATAATGTATTTATGCAATTAATTCCTAATAATTCAATTAAATAACCACGTAAATTCTTAGTTCATGAAAAAATTATTACTTGTTTTTTGTATTTTTATCTCAATGATGAGTTACTCTCAGAAGAGTCTTTCAACTGATTATTCGTATAAAGCTAGTCAGCCTTATAAAGTTTTTGATGCTTCAAGCAAATATTATTTTGCCAATGGAAATGAGGCAATGACAGTGAAAGTTCATAAAGATGAAGTGTTGATTCAAAAGTTTGATGCAACTAAGCCGGCTTTTTTAAAAGAAAAATTATACGAAAAAAGATTTCCTAAAAATTTCTCTTTAGAGAGCGTTTTGGAATTGAACAATAAATATTATTTGTTTTATTCTTCATGGGATGGGGATAAAGAAAAAGAACAACTTTTCTACAATGAAATCGATTTCAAAAGTGGTGAGTTTGTAGGAGAACCAAAATTGCTTTTTGATGTGAAGGGAAAACTTGCAGGTTCTATGGTAGCAGGAGGATTTATGAATTTTTCGGTTGGAGTTACTGATAAATTTGATTTTTTATTGTCTCACGATAAAAAAAATATGCTAGTTCAATACAGAAAAAAACCTGAAGTAAAAAGAGATGTTAATAGTTATGATATTATTGGTTTGCATGCTTTTGATGGAGATTTAAAAAATACATCCAGCAACGAACTGAAAATGCCTTACACTGAGAGAAGAATGGATAATTTGGATTATCACTTAGATAATTATGGGAATTTATATTTGTTAACAAAAGTTTTTCATGATGACAGTAATAAAGATAAAAAGAAAAAGAAAGATGAAGAAGCTAATTATCATTTAGAATTGTTTATGATTAAAGCAGGCACAAATAAGATCGATATTACAAAATTTGAAAATAAATCAAAGTTTATCAATAGATTATGGATTTTTGATACTTCCAAAGATTTTCTGGTAGCGGGTGGTTATTTCAGTAACGGGAAAGGAGATAAAAGTGATTCAGATGGGATTTTAGCTTTTAAAATTAGTCAAGACGGCAAAATTTATGATGAAGTTTACCACGATATTCCCTTAGAACTTTTAAATCAAAATGAAAGTAAGAAAGTGGTTAAGAAAAATGAAAAAAAAGAAAAAAAGGGGGATGGAGCTAAGTTTACGAATCTAAAGCTGAAGGATTTGGTTGTTAATCCGGATGGGAGCATGATTTTGGTTGGTGAACAAGAATTTATAACCTATCATACTAGCGGAACCGGAAATAATATGAGAACTTATACAAGACATCATTTTCAAGACATTTTTATTTCAAAAATTAGCGTGAGCGGTCAGTTAGATTGGATGAAAAAAATTCCTAAATCTCAAATTGGAAGTTCTAAAGGAGGGATGTCATATAAATATTTTAATGCCAATAACAGTCATTACCTTGTTTTTCTTGATAATGTTAAGAATATCGACCTTGAAGATGATAAGGTTCCTGCGGTTCACCAAGATGGAAAGGGTGGTTATTTAACGTCAGTTAAAATCTCTGATGCAGATGGTTCATATAAAAAAGGATCAATTTTAAATGCTAGAGATGTTGAAGATTTTAAATTACACCAATTTTCAACAAATAGAGTTTTTAAGGTTTCAGAAAATTCATTTATGTTTGAATCATACAAAAAACAAAAAGAAGACATTATGATTAAAGTTGAATTGAATTAACCAATTAAAATATGTTTAATCTATAAATAAATAAACAATGAAAAAAGTAGTATTTTTTGCAGTTTTGTTAATTTCTTGTGCAATGAGTGCACAGAAAGTAAAAGTTTTATCCGGTAATCTAAAAAATCTCAAAGGAATTTCTGAGTACAATTTAACTTTTGATTATAAAGACATCAAAGTGGATAAGTTTAAGACAGAAGAAGAGTTTTTGGCTGATAAAATGAAAAAGAGAGAAGAAAAAGGAACAGATGAAGATTTTAGAAAATCTTGGTTTGCCGACAGAGAGGATAGATATGAGCCAAAATTTATTGAATCTTTTAATAAAAGATTTGAAAACGGAGAGATTAGAGTTGGAAAAGAGTTAAGCAATGCAAAATATACCATGAATGTTAAAACAGTTTGGATTTCTCCCGGTTTTAATGTTGGTGTTGTTAGAAGAGATGCTTATGTTACAGGAATTGTTACAGTTTTTGAAACAGCTAATCCATCCAATGTTTTGGTTTCTATTGAATATGAAAAAACGCATGGAGAAGGAGCAATGGGATTCGATTTTAATTCAGGACATCGAATTTCTGAAGGATATGCCAAGATGGCTAAGGAGTTAGCACAAGGAATTAAGAAGAACACTAAATAATAGAAGTTTACTATTGAAAAAGCCGTTGAAATTTAGTTTTCAACGGCTTTTTTATTATATAAAACTGATTTTAAGCTTCCTTCTCCATATTAATCATATGTGCCATATTCTTAATTACATTGTCATGTTTTTTAACAAAAGGATTGGTATCGTCCCAAACATATCCCGCCAAAACTGCACAGATTTTTCTTTTTACATCTGGGTTTTCCGGTTGATGGAAGAATAAAGTTTGTAAATTACCGGTGTACCATTCTTTTACATAAGTGGTAAACACACCAATACCTCTTTTCATATAACCTGTGAATTCAGTTTCCCAATCAACGGTTTCACCTTTAAATTCTTTATGTATTAATTTGGCTGCCAAAATCCCGGATTCGGTTGCAAAAGCAACTCCTGATGAAAAAACAGGATCTAAAAATTCAGAACTGTTGCCGGTTAATGCAAAACCATCACCGTACATTTTTTTTACTGAACGGGAATAATTTTCCAATTTCACCGGTTCAAACAAGAAATCTACATTACCAAAACGTTTAATGTAATAGTCAGATAATTGAATGGCATTTTTCAACGCATCGGCATTATTTTTATCCGATAAAGAATTGATAAAAGTGGTTGGGCCAACTACACCAAGACTCGTGTTTCCATTCGAAAACGGAATAACCCACAACCAAACTTCCGTTTCTAAAATATCAAACGAAATCAAAGTTCCTTCTTCACCTTCCGGACGATTCACATCTTTAACATGCGTAAAAATAGAAGAATGAGGGTCTAATTTCGAAGGAGTATCCAAGTCTAATAAACGAGGTAAAACCCTTCCATAACCGCTCGAATCAATAATAAATTTTGCTTTTATTTCTTTTAAATTTCCTTCTTTATCTTTGATAACTGTTGTTGAATTCTTTCCTTCAAATGATACAGAAATCACTTCGCTTTCAAATTCTAGGTCAATCCCTTTTTTAAGGACTTCTTGAGCTAAAGTATTGTCAAAATCAGCTCTGGGCACTTGCCAAGTCCAATCCCAACCTTCCGAATACTTATCGCTAAAATCAAATACACAAATTTCTTCACCACGAATAAAACGAGCACCTAATTTCTTCTCAAAATTCATAGCATCAAGTGCAGGAAATAATCCAACTTCATCAAAATGATCCATTACTCTGGGGATCAAACTTTCACCAACAACCAATCGCGGAAATTTTGTTTTTTCAACAACTTTCACCGAAACACCATTATTATATAGATAGGATGCCGAAACACATCCTGATGGTCCAGCTCCAATTACCAAAACATCTACTGATTCTGTTGTCATTATTTCTTTTTTTTGTATTTTAGAATATAGTATCTTTGTCGCTCAAATGTAATTACATTCCCAGTAAATTAAAAATAAAATCATAAAAAAATTAGTAAACAAAATAACTATAATGAGTGTCATTGGAGAGTATTTAGACTTGCAACAATTTGTGTCAATCGTTTTTAAAAATGATAAAGCAGAAATAAGTGATAAAGTTTTAGAAAGAGTAAAAGAAAGTTATAGTTTTTTAAAAGAGTTTGCTCAAAACAAAGTGATTTATGGCGTTAATACAGGCTTTGGGCCTATGGCTCAATACCGTATTAAAAAAGAAGATCAAATTCAATTGCAATATAATTTGATTAGAAGTCACTCTTCAGGAACAGGAAAACCATTAAATCCATTCTTTGTAAAATCGGCTATTTTAGCTAGATTAAATACACTTTCATTAGGAAATTCAGGTGTTCATCCGTCGGTTATTCATTTAATGAAAGAATTCATCAACCGAGATATTACACCTTTAATTTTTGAGCATGGCGGAGTAGGTGCAAGCGGAGATTTAGTTCAATTAGCTCATTTAGCATTGGTTTTAATTGGTGAAGGCGAAGTGTTCTATAAAGGCGAAAGAATGTCAACCCAAGAGGTTTTTGAAATTGAAAATCTTAAGCCTATTCAAGTAGAAATTCGTGAAGGTTTAGCCTTAATGAATGGAACTTCGGTTATGACAGGAATTGGTGTTGTTAACGTTTTTCATGCCGAAAAGTTAATCGATTGGGCATTAAAAAGTTCATGTGCTATCAATGAAATTGTTTCCGCATACGATGATCATCTGTCTGCTGAATTAAATGAAACAAAACTTCATTTCGGGCAACAAGAAGTCGCTAAAAGAATGCGAAATAATTTAAAAGACAGTCAACTCATCCGAAAAAGAGAAGATCATCTTTATTCCGGTGAAAATAATGAGGATATTTTTAAAGAAAAAGTACAAGAATATTATTCGTTGCGTTGTGTACCGCAAATTTTAGGACCGGTTTTAGATACAGTAAAATCAGTTGCTTCTGTCTTAGAAAAAGAAATTAATTCGGCCAATGATAATCCGATTGTTGATGTAAAAAACAAACATGTTTATCATGGTGGTAATTTTCATGGCGATTATATTTCACTTGAAATGGACAAGTTAAAACTCGTAATTACAAAATTAACCATGTTGTCTGAAAGACAATTAAATTATCTTTTGAATTCAAAATTAAACGAAATTTTGCCTCCTTTCGTGAATTTAGGTACCTTAGGCTTCAATTTCGGAATGCAGGGAGTTCAATTTACCGCCACATCAACTACAGCAGAAAATCAAATGTTGTCTAATCCAATGTATGTGCACAGTATTCCTAATAACAATGATAATCAGGATATTGTAAGTATGGGAACCAATGCAGCGGTGATTACTGGCAAAGTAATTGAGAATGCTTTTGAAGTGTTAGCCATCGAAATCATAACGATTGTTCAAGCTATTGATGCGTTGGGATATGATAACAAGGTTTCATCTGTCACTAAAAAGTTATATGATGATGTGCGTGCAATCGTACCGCAATTCAAGGAAGATCAAGTAATGTATCCGTACATTCAAAAAGTGAAAGAATATTTAATGTCAATATAAGTTAGTACTAACCAAAATATTTATAAACATGAAAAAGCTTACTCTTTTAGTAGTGTTGTTTGCTCAATTTATAACAGCACAAGAACTTGCTTTAGTGAAGCAAGGTGACAAATATGGTTACATCTCTAAAAATGGAGAATATGCCATTTTACCTAATTTTAAAGATGCTAAAAATTTTTCCGATGGATTGGCTGCCGCTTTAGACAACGGGAATTGGGGATTTATTAATTCAAAAGGAGAATGGGTTATTCCGGCTACTTTTACCAAAGTAAAATATTTTAATAGCGGACTTTGTCTGGTTGAAAAAGAAAAAAGATGGTTCTATATCGATAAAACCGGAAAAGAAATACAAATGCCGGCATCCGAAAAATTGTATGATTTTGAAGATGGTGTGGCATTCATCCGTCAAGGAGAAAATGTAGGTTTGATTAATCCAAAAGGTGAAGTGATTCTACAACCAAAATACCAAGTAATAAAATCTTTTGAAGGAAACTACGCCCGTGTGAAAAATAACGACAAATGGGGAATTATTGACAAATCCGGCAAAGAAGTAGTAAATACAGAATATGACGAAATTGGGAATTATCATAAAAACACAACTTGGGCTAGAAAAGGAGAAGCGTTTGGATTAGTAAAGGCAAATGCATTCAAACAAGTGGAAGGAGCCGATAAAATTTGGGATTTCCATTCGGATGATTTAACCTACGCTAGAAAAAATAAAAAAATGGGCTTCATCGATTTAAATGGCAATTGGGTAATCGAACCAAAATATGATAAAGTTAGAGCTTTTTCAAAATCATTAGCTCCTGTTTTAGAAGGAAAAAAATGGGGCTACATCAATACCAAAGGTGAGTTTGTAGTTCAACCGATGTATGATGATGCCGAAGTTTTTTCTGCAGATGGTTTAGCCGCCGTAAAATCAAAAGATTGGGGATTTGTTGATACAACCGGAAAATTAGTAATTCCAACAAATTATCAAATTACCGCTGTTGGTTTTAGCATGTTTAATAGCGAAGATAAAGGATTTGTAAATGGTTTAGCAAGAGTAAAAGCAAACAAGAAATGGTGTTTTCTAAAACCTGACGGATCAATTTTAGGAAATCAATATTTTGATAACGCCGAACTTTTTCAAAAATAAAATAAGAATAAAAAGTATAATTATAGTATGAAGTGTGCATTAGTAACCGGTGGTTCAAGAGGAATTGGTAGTGCAATTTGCCAAAAATTAGCAGAAGAAAGCAATTACCACATTCTCATCAATTACCACAGTAATAAAGAAGCTGCCGAAAAAACGCTTCAAGAAGTAATCAGCAAAGGAGCAACAGGAGAGATTATTCAATTTAATGTTTCCGATGCTCAGGCAGTTACTGCTGCTCTAACAGATTGGCAGGAAAAAAATCCGGAAGCCATTGTAGAAGTTATCGTAAATAACGCCGGAATCACAAAAGACGGTCTTTTTATGTGGATGACGCACGATGATTGGAGCAATGTGGTAAACACTAGCTTAAACGGGTTTTTTAACGTAACAAACTTCTTTATCCAAAAAATGCTTCGCAATAAATACGGTCGAATTGTAAATATGGCTTCAGTTTCCGGTGTAAAAGGAACTGCCGGTCAAACCAATTATTCTGCCGCAAAAGGAGCAATCGTAGCTGCTACAAAAGCATTGGCTCAAGAAGTAGCTAAACGAAATATTACAGTGAACGCAGTAGCTCCGGGATTCATTCGTACAGACATGACAAGTTCGCTTGACGAAAAAGATTTAGTTAAACTAGTGCCTGCCAACCGCTTTGGTGAGGCAGAAGAAGTGGCCGATTTAGTGAGCTTTTTAGTTTCTAAAAAAGCAGGATACATTACAGGTGAAGTAATTAATATTAATGGTGGGATATATTCTTAACTAAAATAAGAATGGATAGAAGAGTCGTTATTACCGGAATGGGAATTTATTCCTGCATTGGAACTTCGTTAGACGAAGTAAAACAATCGCTCTATGAAGGTAAATCAGGAATTGTTTTTGACCAAGAAAGAAAAGATTTCGGATTTCGTTCAGCCTTAACCGGAAAAGTTCCTAGACCCGATTTGAAAGCTTTGCTTACACGTAGACAGCGAATCAGCATTGGTGAAGAAACCGAATATGCCTACATGGCAACCATTGAAGCTTTGCGAAATGCAAATATCGATGACAGTTTTTTTGACACAAACGAAGTCGGAATTCTCTACGGAAATGACAGTGTTTCCATGGCAATTATTGAAGCAACTGATATAATTAGAGAGAAAAAAGATACAACTTTAATTGGTTCAGGTGCAATTTTTAAATCGATGAATTCTACTGTAACAATGAATTTATCTACGATTTTCAGATTGCGAGGAATCAATTTAACCGTAAGTGCAGCTTGTGCAAGTGGTTCGCATTCAATTGGATTGGGTTATCATTTGATAAAAAGTGGTTTACAAGACACCATTATTTGCGGTGGAGCTCAAGAAATAAACAAATATGCCATGTCGAGTTTTGATGGATTAGGTGTTTTTTCTCTTGACGAAGCAAATCCATCCAAAGCATCCAGACCATTTGACGCTTCTCGCGATGGATTAGTACCAAGCGGTGGCGGGGCAACTTTAATTTTAGAAAGCTATGAATCGGCCGTAAAACGAGGAGCTCCAATCATTGCCGAAGTAATCGGTTACGGATTTTCTTCTAATGGAGGTCATATTTCTACACCAAACGTTGATGGACCTTCCACAGCTATGAAACGTGCGATGAAACAAGCAAACGTTACACCCGATCAAATAGATTATATCAATGCTCACGCCACTTCAACTCCTGTTGGAGACGGTAATGAGGCCAAAGCAATTTTTGAAATTTTTGGAGAAAATAATACGCCTGTAAGTTCTACAAAATCAATGACAGGTCACGAATGTTGGATGGCCGGAGCCAGTGAAGTAATCTATTCTATCCTCATGATGCAACATTCTTTTATTGCTCCAAACATCAATTTTGAAAATCCCGACGAAGATTCTGCAAAATTAAATATTGTGAAAAGTACAATAAATTCAAAAATTAATATATTTTTGTCGAATTCCTTCGGATTCGGGGGAACAAATTCAGCACTTGTAGTTAAAAAAGTATAATTTTACAAAATGAATAAAGCAGATATTATTGAAACTATCAATGGTTTCTTAGTAGAGGAGTTTGAGGTGGATGGAGATACAATTTCTCCCGAAGCAAATTTAAAAGACACACTTGGATTAGATAGTTTGGATTATGTGGATTTGGTTGTTACAATCGAATCTAATTTTGGTGTAAAGCTAGGCGAAGCAGACTTTGTGGGAATAGCTACCTTCCAAAACTTTTATGATTTAATTGAAAATAAGATTAAAGTAAAAGAAAAAGTATAACCGTCATGAGCAAGTGGGACGGAAAATCGAGAGGAACACTACTGGGTTATAAAATTTTTGTTTTTTGTATAAAGAAGTTAGGAATTAAAGCATCATATTTTGTGCTTTACTTCGTAGCTTCTTACTATTTTCTATTTCTAAAGAAAAGCAATCAAGCCATTGGTTATTATTTCAAAAACAGATTAGGTTATTCGAACTTTAAAACCAAAATTGCTGTTTTTAAAAGTTATTTCACTTTTGGTCAAACAATCATCGATAAAACCGCCATCTCTGTCGGACTTCGTCATCGATTTACCTATGAATTTGATGGAATTGATGTGCTGAAAAATCTCTTAGCTCAAAAAAAAGGAGGAGTGCTTATTAGTGCTCACATTGGAAATTTTGAAATTGCAGAACATTTTTTTGCAGACATCGACTTAGATTGTCAAATAAATCTGGTTACCACAGACTTAGAGCATACCATCATCAAAGAATATTTAGATGGAATTGCTCATAAATCTTCCATAAAATTTATTTTTGTAAAAGAAGATATGTCGCATATCTTTGATATTAATAATGCTTTGGCAAACAATGAATTAATTTGTTTCACAGGCGATCGCTATTTTCAAGGAACAAAATGTTTAACGGAAGAAATGCTCGGCAAAGAAGCAAATTTTCCGGCAGGACCTTTTTTAATCGCATCCAGATTGAAAGTTCCTGTAGTTTTTGTTTATGTAATGAAAGAAAATAACCTGCATTATCACCTTTATGCCAGAGAAGCACACGCAAAATACCGAGACGAAAAAGGATTGCTCAAAACATACATAGAAAGTGTGGAATCTATGCTAAAAAAGTATCCGTTGCAATGGTTTAATTATTTTGATTTTTGGGATGATATAAAAAGTAACTAATTAATGATAGCTAATCAAATTTTATTTAGCTAAATACCAACATAAAGTATGGAAGAATTTGATTCAATCATTATTGGTTCAGGAGCCGGCGGATTAACAACTGCTCTTTGTTTAGCTCGTGCCGGTCAAAAAGTTTTAGTGTTAGAACAACACGATGTTCCCGGCGGGTGGTGTCATAGTTTTACGTTAAACGGTCAACGTTTCAGCCCCGGAGTTCATTATATAGGATTATTGGGCGAAGGTCAATCTACCAACCAACTCTACAAAAGTCTAGGCATTGCCAATGATCTGATTTTTTTCAGAATGAATAAAAATGGTTACGATCATTGCCACATTGGTGATTATCGATTTGATTATCCGGCTGGTATTGAAAATCTTAAAAATAAACTCGCTTCGGAATTTCCTCATGAAGCAAAAAATATCAAAGAATACCTTTCGTTAATTGAAAAAGTGAACTACGAACTTCAGCTAATTCCCAAATTAAAAGGGCTTTGGCAAAAAATAACGGTTCCTTTTCGCACGAAGCATTTTGGAAAATTTGCTTTATTTTCCCTAAAAAGAGTTATTGACTGGCATATAAAAGATCCGATGGTTAAAGCAATTTTAAATGCTCAATGTGGCGATCACGGACTTCCTCCAAACAGAGCAAGTTTTCCCGTTCATTGTTCGGTTATGAATCATTATTTTGAAGGAGGTTATTATCCGATGGGCGGCGGTGGTGGAATCGTAAAAGCCATGACAACCAAAATTAAAAGTTTTGGCGGAGTAATTAAAACACAGCAAAAAGTCTGCAAAATTTTACTCGAAAATAAAAAAGCAATTGGTGTAGAATTGCAAGATGGAAAACGTTTTTATGCTAAAAATATCATTTCAAATGCAGATCCATCGACTACTTTTTTAAAATTTATCGGAAAAGAAAATTGCAGTAAAAAATTACTCAAAAGACTTGATAAAACTCGCTATTCTGTAACTTCATTGATTTTGTTTTTAACGGTAGATATTGATGTTACTCTTTTTGGTATTGATTCCGGAAATATCTGGAAATTTAAAAATGAAGATATCGACGGACATTTTGAAATCCTTACCAAAGGAAACATTACTGATGGCGATGAATTTCCTGCTCTGTTTATGAGTTGCACAACACTCAAGGATCCGGTAAGTTTTAACGGAAGATACCATAATTTTGAAATTGTGACGTATGTTGATTTTGATAGTTTCAAACAATTTAATCAAGATGATTACCACACACCGGAATACGAAGTGTTTAAAAATAAAGTCATCGAGAAATTTCTAAATACGATAGAAACTATAATTCCGCCTATTCGTCAACATATCGTGCAAGCCGAATTGGGAACTCCTAAAACAAACCAATTTTACATCAACAGCACCAGAGGAAATGTATACGGTACCGAAAAAACATTACGACAAATAGGCCCTTTTGCCTATAAAAATCAAACCGAATTTGAAAATCTCTATTTGTGCGGAGCTAGTACTTTATCACACGGTGTAACAGGTGCAAGTTATTCGGGTTTAGAATCCGCCGCAAGAATATTAAACTGCAAATCAACTGATTTTCTCATAGAAGATGAATCGCAAAAAATAACCATTTTTGATGCTGAAGATTCTTCCACTTGGAATGAGTATGTGTTAGCCAAACGAGAAGATAAAATCAGGACTTTTAAAGAAGTAAAAATTTAATAGAATTGATTTAAATTTTTTTAATATCTTTAAAAACCAACGAAAGGAACAATGAAGTAATGAAAAACGTTATTGTAATCTATTACACGCAATCTGGTCAATTAGCAGAAATTGCCCAAAATATAGCCAAACCACTCTTGAATGACGAAGAGATTTCGGTTACTTTTTATAACATTGAAATGGAAAAACCTTTTCCTTTTCCATGGCCTAAAGCTGATTTTTTTGATGCTTTTCCCGAATCTTTTTTGCAAATACCGGCACCTATTCATCAACCTTCTCATGAAATTTTAAGTAAAAAATATGATTTGGTTATTTTGGCTTATCAAGTTTGGTATCTAACACCTTCTATTCCAATTAATTCATTTTTAAAAAGTGATTTTGGTCAGCAAATCCTGAAAGATACTCCGGTAGTTACTGTAATTGGTGCCAGAAACATGTGGATAATGGCTCAGGAAAAAATGAAAATTAGTTTAAAAAACGCAAATGCTAAATTAGTCGGAAATATTGCTTTGGTTGACAGACATATCAATCACATTAGCGTTATCACCATCGTGCATTGGATGTTTACCGGAAAAAAAACAAAATATTTAGGTTTTTTTCCTAAACCAGGAGTTTCAGATGAAGAAATTTCAAATTCATCAAAATTTGGAGAAATCATCGTAAAACATTTAAAAATAAATCAATTTGAATCACTTCAAAAAGAGCTTGTTGCCAATGATGCTGTAGAAATTAGACCATTTTTAATTGAAATGGATAAAAAAGCCAATAAAATGTTTACCAAATGGGCCAATTTTATCATCACAAAAACGGATTCAAGACCAACATGGTTAAAATTCTTTAACCTATATTTGTTTGTGGCGATATGGATAATTTCACCAATTGTATATATATTGCACCTTTTTTCAATTCCATTTAAAACTAACCAAATTAAGAAAGAAAAAACTTACTTTAAAGGAGTTTAATCTGCCAACTGAATATATGTTTGAAGTTTACATAACAAAATCTGGAAAATTTTTGCCAAACAAAGCTGTTTCTAATGACGAAATGGAATCTTTTTTGGGTTTAATTAATAATTCCGCTTCAAAAGCAAGAAAAATAATTCTTCGTAAAAACGGGATTGTTTCAAGATATTATGCTTTAGATGAAAATAGTATTCCAACACATACAAATGCTGAGTTAACAAATTTAGCAATAGAAACGCTGTATGATGATTCATTTAAATCAACAGATGTCGAAGTGCTTTCTTGCGGAACATCTACTCCGGATAACTTATTGCCATCTCATGCAGCAATGGTTCACGGTTTGATGAAAAATAAATCGGTAGAATTAAATTCATCTTCCGGAGTATGTAATGCCGGAATGAATTCGTTGAAGTTTGGGTTTCTTTCTGTCAAATCCGGAAATTCAAAAAATGCCATTTGTACTGGTTCAGAAAGAGTTTCAACATGGTTGCTTGCTGATAAATATGAAGCAGAAATTGTGCATGAGCAAAGCATTGAAGAACATCCCATTTTAGCATTTAAAAAAGATTTTCTTCGTTGGATGTTGTCCGATGGAGCCGCTGCTTTTTTATTAGAAAATAAACCAAAAGGCGAAAATCCATTAAAAATTGAATGGATGGAAGCTTTCTCATACGCTCATGAATTGGAAGCATGTATGTATGCCGGTGGCGATAAATTAGAAAATGGAGAAATCAGACCATGGAGTGATTTTCATTCAAATGAATGGTTAGAAGAGTCGATTTTTGCTATCAAACAAGATGTAAAATTATTAGATAAATATATTTTGGAAAAAGGAGCAGAAAGTATGAAAGCTGCTTTGGACAAAAATAATATCAATCCGGATGAAATAACCTATTTTCTTCCACACGTTTCTTCGCATTATTTTGTGGATAAATTGGCAAAATCATTAGCCGAAAGAGGAGTGGAAATTCCGATGGAAAAATGGTTTATGAATTTAAAAGATGTAGGAAATGTTGGTTCTGCTTCCATTTATTTGATGGTGGAAGAAATCATGAATTCCGGAAAATTGAAAAAAGGAGATAAATTATTGCTTTCAGTTCCTGAGAGTGGTCGTTTTTCGTATGCTTATGCCTATTTAACTGTTTGCTAAATGGAAAATGTGGTTTTACCTATTTTAGATAAAAACTTTGTAGAAAATTTAATTCCGCAAAAATTTCCATTTGTCATGGTGGATAAGCTCATTGATTTTAAGGAAAATGAAATTGTGGTGGGTTTGACAGTTCCTGAAAATAACATTTTTGTAAAAGATGCAGTTTTTCAAGAATCAGGTTTAATTGAACACATGGCTCAATCAGTAGCTCTATACACCGGATATCAGTTTTATTTGAAACAACAGCCTGCTCCGGTGGGTTATATTGGTTCAATAAAAAGTATTGAAATTAATCAATTGCCAAAATTGAATGATGAAATCGAAACAATTGTAACGGTTCTTCATGAATTTATGGGTGTAACTTTGGTCGATATTTCATCTAAATTAAACGGAGTTGAAATTGCCAAAGGACAAATGAAAACTGTTTTAGCAAATTAAACTATGCAACCGCTGGAAAATTTAATCGAAATACAAAATTATCTACCGCATCGTGCACCGATGTTGATGGTTGATTATATTGTTGAGTTTAATGAAGATGAGGTTGTGACAGTTTTTGAAATTAAAAAGGATAATCTTTTTGTTGTGAATTCTTTTTTTTTAGAAATTGGATTAATTGAAAATGCGGCTCAAACCTGCTCCTCAATTGTTGCAAAATCCTATTTTATTGATGATAATCACAATGAAAAAGAAGATGTTAGTGTAGTTGGTTTTATCAGCGGAATAAAAAAATTGCAAGTTCATTCCTTACCACAAGTTGGAAATACTATTCAAACCAAAGCAGCTCTAATCTCTAGATTTGATGCCGACGAATACAAAATATGCAGTATGAAATGTACCACTTATTTTGAAACAGAATTACTCTTTGAAGCCGAGTTGAACCTCTTTATCCAGAAAACGAATCAATGAAAAAGGAAGAAGTACCTCAGGATAAGGGCAATTTGTCCAAAAATAACATCAAAGAATTGTGTTATGCAACCGATGAAAACGGCAATTATACCACTGCCTTAAGCACCGGTTGGGAACCAAAAACCATCGCTTTGCAAAATTCTCTTCAAGATATAAATGAACGAATAGAAAAAGCAAAAGAAGATGTGAAAAATGGCATTTCAAGTCCAATTGTTTACTTCATGGAAGTACATAAAATGGATTGGGTTGTTTTATCTTCTTATGTGGGAATGTGGATTTGGAGAATAAAAAGACACAGAAAACCATCCGTTTTTAAACGATTAAGCAATAAAGTCTTATCAAAATATGCCGAAGCTTTTGAGATTTCGGTCGAAGAGCTAAAAAACTTTAAAGGAGAATAATGGAAACAAATTTTATTCATCATCAATCCGCTCATTGCGAAAATGGTGTTGCTTCCAATCTCTTGAAGCATCAAGGAATTAATATTAGCGAACCAATGGTTTTTGGAATTGGTTCCGGAATCTTGTTTTTCTATCTTCCAATTTTAAAAGTCAATCATGCTCCGGCAATTAGTTATAGACCAATGCCCGGTTTTATTTTTAACAGAGCTGCCAAAAGACTCGGAATAAAAGTAAAACGCATTAAATTTTCAAACGAAAAAAGTGCTCAAATTGCATTAGAAGAAAATTTAAAAAACAATATTCCAACCGGACTTCAAGTTGGGGTTTATAACTTAACTTATTTTCCTGACGAATATCGTTTTCACTTTAATGCTCACAATTTAGTGGTTTACGGTAAAAAGGACAATCACTTTTTAATTAGTGATCCAGTAATGGAAACCGTAACCACATTAACAGAAGCTGAACTGGAAAAAGTACGTTTTGCCAAAGGTGCATTAGCTCCAAAAGGACAAATGTATTATCCCATTCATATTCCCACAGAAATTGATTGGGAGGGAGCCATTAAAAAAGGAATCAAAAATACCTGCCGTGAAATGTTGGCACCAATTCCGATTGTGGGTGTAAAAGGAATCCGAATGGTCGCCAGAAGCATTCCAAAATGGGCCGATAAAAAAGGAAATAAAATAGCCAACCATTACCTTGCTCAAATGGTTCGTATGCAGGAAGAAATTGGCACCGGAGGTGGAGGTTTTCGTTTTATTTATGCCGCTTTTTTACAAGAAGCTGCTCCAATTCTAAAAAATGAAAAATTGTATGAACTTTCCAAAGAAATGACTAGAATTGGTGATTTGTGGAGAGATTTTGCTGTGAATGCTTCCCGAGTTTATAAAAACAGAAGTAGTCAAACAGATGTTTATAACAGTCTTTCAAAAGAACTTTTGCACATTGCCGATTTAGAAGAAAATTTCTTTAAAACGCTTAAAAAAGCAATTTAAGCTTTCATGAAAAAATCCATAATTCATATCGAACAGCTTTTTAAAAAGTATAAAGATGCCGATGATTTTTCTATAAATAATCTAAATTTAGTTATTGAAGAAAAAGAAATCTTTGGGTTATTGGGACCAAACGGAGCAGGAAAAACTACGTTGCTTTCCATTCTTTGCGGATTAATCAAACCTACTTCAGGGAAATTTTCCATCAACGAATTAACCTATCAAAAAAACGCAACAGAAATTAAAAAATTAATGGGCGTTGTTCCGCAAGAATACGCATTATATCCAACCCTGACAGCAAGAGAAAATTTGTTGTATTTTGGAAGTATGTATGGGTTAAAAGGAAAAGAATTAAAGTCAAAAGTGGAACAATCGTTGGATCATTTAGGTTTATTGAAATTTGCCGATAAAAAAGTAGAAACTTTCTCAGGCGGAATGAAAAGGCGAGTAAACCTGATTGCCGGAATTTTGCACAATCCGTTGATTTTATTTTTAGATGAACCAACCGTTGGAGTAGATGTTCAATCTAAAAATGTAATTATCGATTACCTGAAAGAACTTAATTCTAAAGGGACAACTATCATTTATACTTCTCATCATTTAGTTGAAGCTCAAGATTTTTGTACGCAAATTGCCATAATCGACCGCGGTAAAATTTTTGCACAAGGAACGCCAAAGCAATTGATTGCCGAAACTGAAAATGCTTCCAATTTAGAAGACGTTTTTATTTCATTAACCGGAAAAGAACTTCGCGATGTTATATAAGTTTTTCATGTCGGTTTACAAAGAAACGCTACTACTCAAAAGAGATTTTGGCGGTTTGGTAATACTTTTTGTTATGCCATTGATACTTATCATCACTATCACACTCATTCAAGATGGTACTTATAAATCGATGTCTGATGTGAAGATTCCAATTTTGTTGGTGGATAATGATAATGATACAATTTCAAAAACAGTTCGTAAAAATCTAAATGAAAGCGGTTCGTTTGAAGTGCTAACGCAATTAAACGGAAAAAATATTACTGAAGAAGTTGCTCAAGAAGCCGTTTTTAAAGGAAAGTATCAATTAGCTATCATAATTCCGGAAAAATTGAGTGCTGATTTACAACTAAAAGTAAATCAAAATGTGGATCGAATCGTAAGTTCATTTGGCTTAACCGATTCACTTTCTTCCAGTATTGAAAATCAAAAAATAGAACCCAAGGAAATAAAGTTATATTTTGACCCCGCAACGCAATTGTCGTTTAAAAATGGAGTAAAAAATGCCATTGACCGAATGATTTCTCAAATTGAAACGAGTTCCATTTACACCACTTTTCAAGAACAATTGGGCGAAGGCGACGAACCCGTTTTTGAACAAGAAAGTTTTATTTCCTTCAAAGAAATTGTGCCAACTATCGATAACAAAGAAATTTTACCCAACTCAGTTCAGCACAATGTGCCGGCTTGGACGTTGTTTGCCATTTTTTTCATCGTAGTGCCGCTTTCCATCAATATTGTAAAAGAAAAAAGTCAAGGAACACTTGTGCGATTAATCACTAATCCTGTTCCTTATGCCGTTGTTATTGCCGGAAAAACAGCAACTTATTTGGTAATATGTATGATTCAATTCTATTTGATGGTTGCTGTTGGAATTTATCTTTTTCCACACATCGGCTTACCTGCTCTTGACGTAAGCGGAAAATTATTTTTAATGAGTATCGTAGCCATTTTTGCCGGATTAGCAGCAGTTGGTTTCGGAATTTTATTGGGAACATTAGCCAAAACCCAAGAACAATCGGCACCTTTTGGAGCAACTTCAGTGGTGATTTTAGCAGCGATGGGAGGAGTTTGGATTCCGGTTTTTGCCATGCCAAAAGTGATGCAATTCATCGCACACATTTCGCCAATGAATTGGGGATTGAACGCTTTTTATGATGTTTTACTTCGTAATGGCGGTATTTTAGAAATTTTGCCCGAAATAAGTTTATTACTTTTGTTTTTTATAATTACAGTAACCATTGCAATCGCTTATGACAAAAAGAAAAGAGCAGTATGATGAAGCTTCGCAGTTAACCATTTCCAAAGATATCAGAGTTCGATTTAACGAAACTGATCCGCTCGGAATTGTTTGGCATGGCTATTATATCACCTATTTTGAAGATGGGAGAGAAGCCTTTGGTCGTGAACACGGAATTTCCTATCTCGATGTGCATAAATATGGTTTTACAACTCCAATTGTAAAATCGGTTTGCGAACATAAATTGTCTTTACGTTATGGTGATGTAGCTCGAATTGAAACAACCATTGTTGATACTCCGGCAGCAAAAATGATTTTTAGATATAAAATTTTTGATGCCAATAATGAAATTGCCTGCACTGGTGAAACAATTCAGGTTTTTGTGGATGTAAACGGAAATTTGTCACTCAATAATCCTCCATTTTATGAAGAATGGAAACGAAAAGTGGGCCTTTTAAAATAATTTTTTGATGAACAATAAAAGTGTCTATATTACCCAAACTAATTGCATCACTCCGTTAGGTTTTGATGTCAATTCCAATTGGGATGCACTTCAGCAAGGAAAAAGCGGCATTCAGTTACATAAAAATATTGGAAATTTAGAACAATTTTACGCTTCGATAATTTCAACTTCTAAGTTGGATGAGGTTTTCAATAAAGCTGTTTTTCCTTTTTCTGTTTCGGATAAAAAGTATACCAAATTAGAAAAAATGTTGCTGTTGGCTTTATTGCCTTTGGTTGAGAAAAATAGAATTTCTAACCGAACGGCTTTTGTTTTTTCTACTACAAAAGGAAATATAAGTTCTTTAGAATTAGATTCAAATCCGGTAAAAGAAGCTCAATTGGCTTTCTTAGCCAAAAAAATAAGTTCATTATTTGGCTTTACAACAGAACCCATTGTGCTTTCAAATGCATGTGTTTCAGGAGTTTTGGCAATTGCAGTCGCTAAACGAATGATTCAAGTAGGTGTTTATGACGATGCTTTTATTTTAGCAGGTGATGAGGTTTCGGAATTTGTATTGTCAGGATTTAGTTCCTTTCAAGCCATGAGTGAATTGCCTTGTAAACCGTATGATTCAGAACGAAATGGAGTAACTTTAGGTGAAGCAACTGCAGCAGTTTATTTAACTTCGGATAAAGATAAAATTACTTCAAATGATATAAAAATTTGTGGAGATGGAGCAATAAACGATGCCAATCACATTTCTGGGCCATCAAGAACCGGCGAAGGATTGTTCAGAAGTATCGAAAGTGCTCTGAATGAGGCAAATATTAAAGCCGAAGAAATCAATTATATTTCCGCACACGGAACCGCTACTTTATACAATGATGAAATGGAAGCAATTGCATTCAATAGATTACATTTGCAAAACGTTCCGGTAAACAGCCTCAAAGGATTTTACGGTCACACGTTGGGAGCTTCCGGTTTGTTGGAAACAGTTATCGCAATAGAAAGTGCCAAGCGAAATCAATTGATTTTATCAAAAGGATTTCAGAATGACGGAACAACCCAATCTATTGCTGTGATTAAAGAGAATAAAACGGCTGAAATCAATTGTTTTTTAAAAACTGCCTCTGGTTTTGGAGGGTGCAATACAGCTGTAATTTTTGAAAAGATAAACTAATTTGGAAAACCAATTTACCATAACAACTTCTTGCATAATTGAAGCAAATACAATTTTTATCAATGATGAAAAAGTGTTTGAATCAGACGAGGATTCATTTGTAGAATTTGCTAAGTCTGCTTATAAAAATTTCGGAATTAATTATCCAAAATTTTTTAAAATGGACAATTTGAGTAAATTAGCATTTTTAGCATCAGAAATGGTCTTAAATGAACAAATAGTTGCCGAATCAGAAAACAATATTGCTTTGGTTTTTGCTAACCAATCATCTAGTTTAGACACCGATGTAAAGTACCAGCATTCCATTGATGACAAGGGAAATTATTTTCCAAGTCCTGCCGTTTTTGTTTACACATTACCAAACATTTGTGTAGGAGAAATAAGTATTAAACATCAGTTGAAATCTGAAAATGCTTTTTTTGTTTTTGAAGAAAATAATGAAGTATTTTTGACGCAATATGCCAAATCACTTTTACAAAGTAAAAAAGCATCAAAAGTGCTTTGCGGATGGGTAGAATATTTTGAAGAAAAGTATTTGGCAAAACTATTTTTAGTAGAATAATAAAACAAAGAACAAATAATAATATGGAAGCATTAAAGCAAGAATTAAAAGCAAAAATTATTGCAGCATTAAATTTAGAACACATTTCAGTAGAAGAATTTGATGATAACGAAACATTGTTTGGAGACGGAATTGGTTTAGATTCAATCGATGCTCTCGAATTAATCGTTTTGTTAGACAAAGATTACGGTATTAAATTAACCGATCCAAAAGAAGGAAAAACCATCTTTCAATCGGTTGAAACAATGGCTAATTATATCGCTGCAAATCGTACAAAATAAATAATTGTTAATGAATAAAAGAGTTGCAATAACCGGAATGGGAATCATTTCTTCAATAGGAAATTCTGTTGAAGAAAACTTTCAATCGTTAAAAAACGGTAAAACCGGAATTTCTACTATCGAAAATTTAGAAACAATTCACAAAGAGGTAATTATGGTGGGCGAAATTAAATTAACCAACCAACAATTAGCTCAAAAACTCAATTTGTCTCAAGACAACAATTTTTCCAGAACAACTTTATTAGGAGCAATTGCTGTTTGCGAAGCTATTGAAAATGCCAACATTAGCAACATAAACGATTGCCGTAGCGGATTTATTTCTGCCACAAGCGTTGGCGGAATGGATTTAAACGAAAAATATTTTTATGATTATTATCAAGATGAATCAGTCAGACGATTCCTCAATAGTCATGATGCGGGCGATTCTTCTCATCAAATAGCCGATTATATTGGTTTGAAAGGAATGGTTACAACCGTTAGCACGGCTTGTTCTTCTGCTGCAAATGCCATTATGTTAGGTTGCAGATTAATTCAATCCGGGCAATTAGACCGAGTGATTGTGGGCGGAACCGATGCTTTAGCGAAATTCACAATCAACGGATTTAAAACGTTGATGATTTTGTCTGACACATACAACACACCTTTTGATAACGACCGAAAAGGTTTAAATCTCGGTGAAGCAGCTGCTTTTTTAGTGTTAGAATCCGATGAAATTGTTCAAAAAAACAATAAAAAAGTATTGGCTTATGTCAGCGGTTTTGGAAATGCCAACGATGCTTTTCATCAAACTGCTTCATCTGAAAATGGCGAAGGAGCGTTTTTAGCGATGCAAAAAGCATTCAAATTGGCTGATTTGAAACCGGAAGATATTGATTACATCAACGCTCACGGAACGGCAACACCAAACAACGATTTGTCTGAAGGAAGAGCCATTTTGAGAATGTTTACAGATAATGTGCCGGATTTTAGCTCCACAAAAGCATTTACAGGTCACACATTAGCAGCTGCTGCTGCAATCGAAGCAGTCTATAGTGTCTTGGCTTTACAGCATAATTTGGTTTTTCCGAATATGAATTTTAAAAAACCAATGGAAGAATTTAATTTGATTCCACAAACCACATTGAAAGAGAAATCGATCAATCATGTGCTGTCGAATTCGTTTGGTTTTGGAGGAAATTGTTCAACTGTTCTATTTTCTAAAAACAAATGAAAAAGAGTTATATCAATGGTATAGGATGCATTTCGGCTCAAAAAGTAGTTGATTCCAATTTTTTATCAGAAGTTGAAATCAATACAACAGAAACAGTTTTGAATGCCAAACAACCTTCTTATACCGAAGTTATTTCGCCTTCTTTCATTAGAAGAATGGCTAAAGGGGTAAAAATGGGAATTTTTACATCAACACAAGCCTTAAAAGAAGCCAATCTTGCTCTCCCGGATGCCATTATAACCGGAACCGGAATGGGATGTTTAGAAGATTCTGAAAAATTTCTTAAAGCCATTTTAGATAATAATGAACAGTTTTTAACGCCAACTTCTTTCATACAATCTACGCATAATACGGTTGCAGGACAAATTGCACTTGGGTTACAGTGCAAAGGATATAATTTTACGTATGTAAACGGAGCAGTTTCTTTTGAAACAGCATTGTTAGATGCTAAACTTCAAATTGAAACAGACGAAGCTAATTCGGTTTTAGTAGGCGGAATTGATGAAACAGCTCAACACAATATTGATGTGCAACGTATTGCAGGTAAAATTAAAAAGCAAGAAGATGCACCGTTTTCAGTTTTAAATCCAACTTCTAAAGGAATGATTTTGAGCGAAGGAGCAAGTTTTTTTGTGCTTGAGAATCAGCAAAAGGAAAGTTCTTATGCAACGTTGGAAGCTATTTCCATCCTAAATTCATTGGAAGTTGATGAAGTTCAGGATTATGTAAAAACATTTTTAAGTGATAATAAAATCAATCCAAACGATTTAGATTTAGTTGTACTTGGCAATAATGGTGATGTGGAATTTGATGTATATTTTAATCAAGTTAGCGATTTATTGAACACAACTCCTCAAGCTTATTACAAACATTTAAGTGGTGAATTTTACACTGCTTCGGGGTTCGGACTTTGGATGGCACTGAATATGTTGAAATTACAAACTATTCCCACCGATGTAAAAATGAATTCTGCTGAAAAAGGAAATTATCAAACCGTTTTACTTTACAATCAATACCGAGGAAAAGACCATAGTTTAACCTTACTCAAAAAATGCTAAAACATAAAAAAATAGTTCTTTTTTGTGTTGCTGTTGTATTGGTTTTGTTTACTCTCACCTTTTTTACAGCAGTTCATTGGACAATTTTTTTACTTCTTTTTTTAGTTTGGTTGGGATTAACCGCTTGGGGTTCTTTTGATATTCGATTAAACTATTTTACCAAAGCGTATTCTTCAAAACCAAATTCTACTACAAAGGAAATTGCGTTAACATTTGATGATGGTCCGCACGAAATGACCGAAAAAGTACTGGATTTGCTGAAAAAATTCAACGTGAAAGCCACTTTTTTTTGCATCGGAAAACAAATTGAAAATAATCCCGAACTTTTTAAAAGAATTATTTCTGATGGTCATTTAATTGGCAATCACAGTTATTCCCATTCTGAAAATTTCGGATTTTTTTCTTCTCAAAAAGTTGTAGATGAAATTACCAAAACAAATAAATTGGTAGAACAATTATCAGGTATTAAAATGAATTTTTTCCGTCCACCGTTTGGTGTAACCAATCCAATGATTTCCAAAGCAGTTTCAGAAACTAAACACCTTGTGGTTGGTTGGAATATTCGCTCTTTAGACACGGTTTATGAAGATGAAAATACTATTTTCGAACGCGTAAAAAATAAAATTAAACCGGGCGGAATTATTCTTTTGCACGATACTTCTCAAAAATCAGTAAATGTATTGGAACGGTTATTGCTATTTTTGAAATCAGAAAATTATTCCATTGTTGCAGTGGATGAACTTTTAAATCTTTCGGCTTATGAAAATTAGGATATTGCTTTTTGTTTTATGTATGAATTTTTCTGTTTTTGCTCAAGAACAGAAAATGTCAGCAGCTGAAATTTCTACCTTTAAAACTTCGGTTGAAAAAGAAACCAAAACAATCAAATCATTAAAAACCGATTTTGTTCAATATAAACACTTGAGTTTTTTATCAAAAGACATTGAAACTTCAGGTAAAATGTATTTCAAATCGCCTAATTTACTGAATTGGCAATATACCAATCCTTATCAGTACAGCATTGTTTTTAAAAATAATAAAGTCTACATTAATGATCAAGGTAAAAAAAGTAGCATCAATGCAGGAAACAGCAAGATGTTTGAAAAAATTAATAAATTGATAGTAGGAAGCGTGAGCGGAAACTTGTTTGATGACGAAGAATTTTCAATCGAATATTTCAAAAACAAAGAATTTAACATCACCAAATTAACACCTAAAACGGCTACTATAAAAAAGTATATTAAGTTGGTAGAATTATATTTTCCAATCGGAGAATCAACTGTTTCTCAAGTAAGATTAATTGAACCATCGAACGATTTTACCAAAATTGTATTTAAAAATAAACAGCTAAATGTCAAAATTGATGATGCGGTTTTTAATCATTAGTAGTTTGTTTGTGTTGTTCATTTCATGCAAAACGTATGAAATTACAAATACAACCAAGATAGAAAGTAACCAAAAAAACTTTCAAAATCTCTACTTCTCCGATTCTGAAAAAGATTATGTTTACAAAGCCAGCATTGAAGTTTACGGAAAACAGTTAGGAGGAATTTTTGTTGCAAAAAAAATGAATGACACGCTTCATCGTGCCGTTTTAACTACAGATTTTGGCAATACGTTACTTGATTTTGAAGTATCTGAAAACAGTTTTAAAGTGAATTATTGTGTAGATGAATTGAATAAGAAAATTGTGCTCAACACTTTAAAAGATGATTTTAGGTTAGTTTTTAGACAAAATCATAAAGTAGAAGAAGTTTTTGAAAATCAATCACATACAATTTACAAAGTAAACGATGGTAAACGATTCAACTATTTGTATGAAAGTAAATCTGAAAAAAAGTTAATACAACTCTCACATACAACCAAAACAAAAGAAAAAGTTGTTATTCGCTTTGAAGGAAAAAACACTACTTTTGCCGAAAAAATTAACATTGAGCATAAAAATATCAAGTTAAAAATTGAATTAAATCAAATTAGTAATTAAATAATCAAGTTATGAAAAGAATAGTTATTGCATTATTGTTTTTCTTCGGATTAACACAAGTAAACGCTCAAGTAACCTTTAAACCGGGACTTAGAGCAGGTTTGAATTTGTCTAAAATCACACAATCAGACGCTTCCACACGAACCGATTTTTATATTGCAGGTTTTGGAGAATTGAAACTTACAAAATACTATACTTTGCAACCTGAAATTAGCTATTCTAAACAAGGTGGAAATGATGTGTTAGTTGAGGTTTATAACAATCAAACAGGTAATTATGATGCTTTTAAACAAGATATTTCTGTTGATTATATTTCTTTCGCTATTGTGAATAAATTTACGTTTAATGATAAATTTAACATGCATTTCGGACCAACAATCGACTTTCAAGCGGGACAAAGCAGATTTACTCAGTCGGATGTTGATTTAGCCTTCTTGTTAGGATTAGGGTTTAATGTTACTAAAGATTTATCAATTGAAGCCAGACTTAAAAAAGGAGTTATCGATATTTATGAAACAGATTATTTTAGCAATAATTCGTATGATGTTGGGAATTATAACACCAACTTTTTGTTTCAATTAGGCGTTTCTTATACTTTTGACTTAAAATAAACTTTAAATATTTTAATCATGAAGAAGTGTTTAGCAATTTTCGTTTTTATTTTTTCAGGAACTTTGGTTTCAAATGCACAATTTGAGTTTAAACCGGGAGTGAGAGCCGGGGTAAATATTGCAAAGGTCACAAACTTTGAAGTTGATTCAAAAACTGATTTTTTTGTTGGTGGTCAATTTGAATTAAAATTTGTAGATTTCTACTCTTTACAACCTGAGGTAATTTATTCAAGACAAGGGTTTAAAGCAGACAATGACAACTATTCAATAGACTATTTATCTTTGGGAATTACAAATAAATTTACTTTTGGGGGTGGATTTAATGTTTTAGTTGGCCCAACTATCGATTTTAAAGTAGGTGATAATTTACCAACTTTTTTTAGTGATGAATTAATAGGAGTTGATTTTGCTCTAATGGGTGGAATTGGCTATACTTTTAAAAACGGATTAGCTGTTGATGTTCGATTCAAACAAGGTTTAGTCGATATATTTGGCGATAATTATAATGAATACAACGATGAAAACGGGAACGGAAATTTTGATGATGTGAGATTAAATCAGTTATTTCAATTCGGCGTTTCGTATTCTTTTGATTTAAAATAAAAAACGTATATTTCATATAAAAATAAACCCATGTTACTAAAGGATTTTTACACAGTTGAAAATATCGATAAAATTTCAGATGAAAAATATAATGCTACTGTTTTTTTAAACAAAGAACATGCCATTTTCAAAGGTCATTTTCCCGGAAATCCAGTAACGCCGGGTGTTTGTATGATGCAAATTATCAAAGAACTTTCTCAAGAAATCTTGGGAAGTTCTTTGATTTTAAAAAGCTCTTCAAATGTCAAATTCATGGCATTAATTAATCCGGAAGTAAATGCAAAATTACGTTTGGAGCTCGATTTAAGCGGAGATTTAGATTCTGAAATTAAAGTAAAAAACACTACTTTTTTTGATGAAACCGTTGCGTTAAAATTATTCAACACCTACAAAAAAGCATAATTTGAAGTTTTTATTTTCCATAGTATTCCTAATTTTTTTCTCCGGTAGTCAGGATCTTTCAATCGTGAGAGAAAATTATATTCAGGCTTCAAAATCAAAGGAAAATGCTGAAGAATTCAATGATTCCATGGCAAATTATGCCGGCGATAATAAAACAATGTTGGCCTACAAAGGTGCTTCAATCGCTTTGAAAGCAAAATTTGCATCAGACAGAAAAACAAAAAAAGACCTTTTTACAAAAGGAATTCAAATTCTTGAAAAAGCATTGAAAGCAGATCCAAACAATGCCGAAATTAGATTAATCAGGTTAAGCATTCAAGAAAATACACCAAAAATCCTTAATTACAAAGGCAACATTCAAGAAGATAAACAACTTATTTTAACTACATTTGATAAACAAAACAAATCCTTAAAAGAACATTTGTTAACGTTTATCAACCAATCACAATCGTTTACCGCACAAGAGAAGGAGTTATTGAAAAACTAACCCTAATTTTATGAATGAAATCCACATCAATAGTAAAATTCAAGCGGAAACGTGTGTTATTATTCCAACCTATAACAACCAAAAAACGCTTCAACGAGTTATTGATGGAGTGCTCAATTATACGCAAAACATCATCATCGTAAACGATGGTTCTACCGATGAAACGTTTTCAATCTTAAAAAAATATACTCAACTGACTCAAATTCATTTTCCTGAAAATAAAGGAAAAGGAGTTGCTTTGCGGGAAGGATTTAAAAAAGTAAAACAATTAAATTATAATTTTGCCATTACGATTGATTCTGATGGACAGCATTTTCCGCATGATATTCCCCTTTTTTGGAAAGCTTTGGAAGAAGAAAATAGAGACGTTTTACTCATCGGAAGCCGGAACATGAACCAAGACGGCGTGCCCAAAAAAAGTAGTTTTGGCAATAAATTTTCCAATTTTTGGTTTTGGTTTGAAACAGGTATTAAACTTGACGATACGCAATCAGGTTATCGATTATATCCATTAAATTCGATACCTAAGAAATTCTTTACCCGAAAGTTTGAATTTGAAATCGAAGTCATCGTTCGTACAGCATGGAATGGAATTCCGGTAAAAAATATTCCCATCAATATTTTATATGATCCAAATGAACGGGTTTCACATTTTCGTCCGTTTCGTGATTTCAGCCGAATTAGTGTGTTGAATACGGTTTTGGTAATCATCACACTATTTTATATCAAACCAAGAGATTTTTTTCAAAAATTGGTAAAAAAAAAGTTTAAAGATTTCATTCGCGAAGATGTCTTAGCCAGTTCAGATTCAAACATCAAAAAAGCAACTTCCATCGCTTTGGGTGTTTTTATCGGAATTGCTCCTTTTTGGGGTTTTCAAACCATTTTGTCCATTTCTTTGGCCGTTTTATTTAGGTTGAACAAAGCTTTATCTTTCGCTTTTTCAAACATAAGCTTTCCGCCAATGATTCCGTTTATTATTTTTGGGTCATTAGAAATAGGGTCTTTTTTTGTGGGAAATACAAAACCGCTTCAATTTGATCATTCTATCACATTGGATGTTGTAAAATCCAATTTAACACAATATCTTGTGGGAAGTTTTGTGTTAGCAACTGTTACAGCAATTGTTTTTGGACTTGGAAGTTATTTGCTACTTTCGCTGACCAAAAAATCGACTAATTAAAAGGAAGCATGCATCAATTTTTTATTGCCATTTATCGCTTTGTCGAGCGAAAAAAAATCTTGGCTATTGCAATGGCAGTTGCTGTGTTGTGCTTTTTTGGGTTTTTTGCAGCTCAAATTCAATTTGAAGAAGATGTTACCAGAATTATTCCCAAAAGTGATAAATCGGATGTAACGGCAAAAGTGCTTCAGCAAATTAATTTTTCAGATAAAATAACTGTCATTATCGAAAAAGATAAAAATGGTTCAGAAGAGGATTTGATTGAAACCGCTACTGCATTTTTAGAAAAAACAACTTCACTAAATCAATATATTGAGGAAATTCAAGGAAAAGTGGATGATGATAACATTCAACAGACCATTGAATTTGTGTATGATAATTTACCACTTTTTTTGGATGAATCCGATTATGCATTAATTGATAAAAAACTTAATAACGATAGTATTTCTGTTCAGGTTGAAAAAAACTATAAAACCCTTATTTCTCCAACTGGAATTGTAGCCAAGGATTTCATTCTAAATGACCCGCTCGGCATTTCTTTTATGGGTTTAAAAAAATTACAGGAACTCAATAGTGGCGATGATTTTCAATTGAAAGATGGTTTTTTACTTACCAAAGACAATTCCAAACTATTACTTTTCATTAGCCCAAAATTAGCCGGAACCGAAACCGAAAAAAGTCAGTTGTTTGTAGAGAAACTACAAGAAATTCAGCAACAGCTTAACGATGAATTTAAAGGAAAATCCGAGTTAACCTATTTTGGGTCTTCCTTTATAGCGGTTGCAAATGCCAAGCAAATTAAGCAAGACATAATGAAAACGATAATCATTTCATTAAGTCTATTGGTCTTGATTTTAATATTTTTTTACCGAAATATTTTAGTGCCAATTATCATTTTTCTACCAACTGTTTTTGGAATTGCAATCGCTTTGGCTGTTTTGTGTTTTATGAAAGATAGCATTTCGGCAATTTCATTGAGTGTGGGAGCCGTTTTGTTGGGTGTCACCATTGATTATTCACTGCACATTCTCACGCATTACAAACACAACAACAATGTTGAAACGCTTTATAAAGACATTGTAAAGCCATTGCTCATGAGCAGTAGCACCACAGCAATTGCCTTTTTGTGTTTGCTCTTTGTGCATTCGGAAGCTTTGAAAGATTTAGGAATTTTTGCAGCGGTTTGTGTCATGGTTTCGGCTGTTTTTTCGCTTTTAATTGTACCACATTTATACAAACCAAAAGTGAAAATAGAAGAGCAATCTAGTTCTGTTTTAGATAAAATTGCTTTTTTTTCGTTCCATAAAAATAAATTTTTAATCATTTCTTGTTTGATAATTATTGTGGTAAGCTTGTTTACGTTTAAAAATGTAACCTTCAACAACAATTTATCCGAACTGAATTATGTTCCTGATGAAATTAAATTGGCAGAAAGCAAATTAGAAAATGCGACAAATTTAACTTCAAAATCAATTTATCTCACTTCTTACGGGAATACGATTGATGAAGCCTTGGCTCATGCCAACACAATTTATAAAGACCTAAGCGAACGAAAAGAAAACAAAGAAATATTAACTTTTAGTTCCATAGGCGGATTGGTTTTGTCAGAAAACGATCAAAAACAAAAAATTGAAAAATGGAACACTTTTTGGACTCCTAAAAAGAAAGAGTTTCTCGAAAAAAGTTTGATTGCAAACGGCGAATCATTCGGATTTAAAGAAGAAACACATCAGCAATTTTTTACTTTATTAAAAGAAGATTTTGCAACCATACAATTCAGCGATTATGAAGCAGTAAACGCGTTGTTTTTAAAAGAATTTGTTTCTAAAAAAGAAGGTTTTTACACAATTTCTTCTCTAGTCAAACTGAATTTGAATGAAAGAGAACAATTTGTGGAAGCTATTTCAAAGAATGAAAATCTAGTCATAATCGATCGAAAACACATGAACGAAACCTTTTTAGGTCAGTTGCGTGATGATTTTACAAACTTGATAAACTATTCTTTAATTGCTGTTTTTATAATTCTTTTTGTGTTTTTTAGAAGAATTGAATTAGTGATTCTGAGTGCCATTCCAATCATCATTACCGGAATTGTAACTGGTGGCTTAATGAATCTATTCGGATTGCAGCTCAATATTTTCAGCACTATTGTTTGCACGATGATTTTTGGATTGGGAGTCGATTTCAGTATCTTTATGACTAGTGCTTTGCAGAAAGAACATACCTATGGTAAAAGTGTTTTGCCCACTTACCGAGCTTCTATTTTAATGGCGGTAATCACAACAATTTTGGCAATTGGAGCTTTAATTTTTGCGAAACATCCCGCTCTAAAATCAATTTCAACAGTTTCTTTAATCGGGATTTTTTCAGCATTAATTATCACATTTGTTTTCTATCCGATTTTGTTTGCCATTTGCATTACTAACCGACCAAAAAAGGGGAAATCACCTATTTCACTTCGATTGCTGGTTCATTCTACATTGTCTTTTATTTATTATGGAACGGGAGGTTTAATTTTTTCTTTCTTTGGAAGAATCATATTGTACTTATTGCCCGTGAATGCCAAAACAAGAACAAGTTGGTTTAGAAAAATCATTTCTAAATTCATGAAATCGGTTTTATATTCTAATCCGTTTGTTAAAAAGAAAATTCTGAATTTGCATGGTGAAAAGTTCGAGAAATCGGCTATCGTAATTGCCAATCATACTTCTTTTTTAGACACGTTAGCAACCGGAATGGTGACGCATCGTGTGATTTATTTGGTAAATGATTGGGTGTATAAATCGCCTGTTTTTGGTGGAGTGGTTCGCTTAGCAGGCTATTATCCTGTTTCGCAAGGACTCGAAGGCGGTGTTGAGCATTTGAAAAAAAGAGTCGAACACGGTTATCTTTTGATGGTTTTTCCGGAAGGAACGCGTTCTGAAGACAATGATATTAAGCGTTTTCACAAAGGAGCATTCTATTTGGCAGAACAGTTTGATTTGGATATTTTACCGATTTATATTCATGGAAATGCAGAAACTCTTCCCAAAGGAGATCATATTATTTATGATGAAAACATTACTGTAATAATTGGAAAACGAATTGAAGCTTCAGACACTTCTTTTGGAGTAAATTATTCCGAAAGAACCAAATCGATTAATAAACTTTTCAGACAAGAATTCGCTAAAATTAGAAGTGAAAGAGAAGATGAAAATTATTTTAAAAATAAACTCTTTTTGAGTTTTCTCTATAAAGAATCAGAAATTATTAAAGCTGTAAAATCTGATTTTGAAAAGAATAAAATGATCTATTTCAATCTAAATGATGATATTTCTTCGTCTGCAAAAATTCTTCATTTTGCGAATGATTATGGTCAATTAGATGTTTTGCTCACCTTGCAACAAGCCAAAAGAAAGATTCAAAGTTATATTCTAGATGAAGAAAAAAGAAGTGTAGCAAGAACTAGTTATTTAGTCAAAAAACGTGATATTTGTTATGTTGAGGAATTGACGGAAATTGGTAATTTTGATACCTTACTAATTTCTTCAAAAACAGAAGAATCAATTTTGACTGATTATATTTCTAAGCCGAAAAAAATCATCTTACTGAATAATTTTGAATTGAAAGATGCTATTCTAAAAGCCGGATTTAATATTTTAAAAGAAGAAACAACCAAATTAGTTTTTATTAAACCGTGAATTTGAAAAAGAAATATGATGTTGTCATTGTGGGAAGCGGTCTTGGCGGATTAGTTTCAGCCATTATTCTTGCCAAAGAAGGAAAAAGTGTTTGTGTCTTAGAAAAAAACAACCAATTTGGTGGTAATCTGCAAACCTTTGTTCGCGATAAAACTATTTTTGATACCGGAATTCACTATATCGGCGGTTTGAATAAAGGCGAGAATTTACACAGTTATTTTTCATACATCGGAATCATGGAACATCTTAAACTAAAAAAGATGGATGAAGATGGTTATGATGTCATTACTTTTGAAGGCGATCCGAATCAATATCCGCATGCTCAAGGGTATGAAAATTTTGTGCAACAATTGTTGAAATATTTCCCGGATGAAGAAGAAGTGCTCAGAAAGTATTGCGAAAAACTGGTTTATGCATGCGATTCATTTCCGCTTTATAATTTAAAAAATGAAGGTGGTTACCAAAACGAAGTGCTTTCCATTAATGCAAAAGCCCTTTTGGATGAATTAGTTCCCAACGAAAAATTAAGAGCAGTTTTAGCCGGTTCCAATTTTTTGTATGCCGGAGATGATTACAGAACGCCTTTTTATGTGCACGCTCTTTCTGTAAATTCCTATATTCAAAGCTCTTGGCGATGTTTAAATGGAGGAAGTCAAATCACAAAACAACTTATCAAGCAATTTAAAAAATTTGGTGGCGAAACCTATAAACACAACGAAGTAGTTGGTTTTGGTTATGAAGACGGCAAATTAATTTCTGCAAAAACTAACAACGGAAACGAATATTTTGGAGATATTTTTATTTCTAATATAGAACCTAAAACAACGTTGAAATTAATAGGAAAGGATAAGTTCAGAAAATCGTATTACGACAGAATTCAGGGTTTAGAAGCAATTGTTGCTCCATTTAGTATTTATATTGTGTTGAAATCCGAGTGTTTGCCTTATCGAAATTACAATAATTACCACGTAAAAGATGCAGCTCGAATTTGGAAAGCAGCCGAATATACACAAGAATCTTGGCCGGAATGTTATATGGTTTCGATGAATGTTTCAGAAGAAAATCAAGTTTGGGCAGAAAGTTTAACCGCCATAACCTACATGCGTTTTGACGAAGTAAAACAATGGGAAAACACCAAGAATACAGTTGCTAATAAAGAAGATAGAGGAGAAGAATATGAAAAATTCAAGAACGATAAAATTGAAATTTTTCTAAAAGAAATCGAAAAGAAAATGCCAAATATCAGAGAATGCATTAAATCGGTTCATGCTTCTACGCCACTTTCTTACCGAGATTATATTGGCGGTCATAATGGAAATTTATATGGTTATGTAAAAGATTCAAACAACCCAATGGTAACTTTTATTTCCCCAAAAACTAAGATCGAAAATCTTTTTCTTACTGGTCAGAGTATCAGCATGCACGGCGTTTTAGGTGTAACAATTGGAGCTGTAGTAACTTGTTCTGAAATTCTCGGAAAAGAATATTTGGTCAATAAAATAAACAACGAACTCAAAGCAAAGGAATGAAAATTGTATTCAAAATAATACTTTTCCTTTTTATTGGAACCACTTTTTTGTCGTGTGGAATTTCCAAATCGCTGCAGGATAAACCACAATTAGCATCTTCTAAATTTGAGAAACCAATCATCGAAAAACGGAATGATTCTCTTTTTGTCTCAGGCGAAAATTTTTTAATAAAAAACAAACAGCAACTTTGGGAACTCCATGTTACCGGAGATGAATTACAAAGAGGATTATTAATTGGAGGTTTATCGGAAGATTTATTTTTAAATCAAGAACGTATTTTTTTTTCGAAAATACAGGAAATGGTTCCGTCAACGTTCAAACAAAAAGTATTACGGCAATTTCTAAAATGGTATAACCGAAAACTTTATCTGCATATTCCGGAAGAATTTAAAACAGAAATCTACGGTATTTCAGAATATGCATCAAACGATTTTAATTCTATCGCACCCAAATACCTCAGAAATCTCTACCTTCACGGAGCACACGATATTGGCCATGCTTTGCAGGATTTGGCTTTGGTAGGCTGTTCTTCCATGGCGGTTTGGGGCGATAAATCGGAAGATGGTTCGCTACTCATCGGTAGAAATTTCGATTTTTATGCAGGAGATGATTTTGCAAAAGATAAAATAATTCTGTTCGTTAAACCTGAAAAAGGAATTCCGTTTATGAATGTTACTTGGGGCGGAATGATTGGTGTGCTTTCCGGAATGAATGCTGAAGGATTAACCGTAACTATCAATGCAGGAAAATCGGATATTCCGTTGGTTGCAAAAACGCCAATATCAATTGTAACCAGAGAAATTTTGCAGTATGCTTCCACGATAGATGAAGCAATTGCGATTGCCAAAAAAAGAGAAGTGTTTGTTTCCGAATCAATTATGGTGGGAAGTGCCAAAGACAAAAAGGCAGTTTTGATTGAAATGGCTTCCGATAATTTTGATGTTTATGAAGTTGAAAATTCTAATCAACTTGTTTGTTCCAATCATTTTCAAAGCAAAGCGTATCAATCAGATGAGCGAAATGTTGAGCATATCAAAGAAAGTCATTCCAAATATCGTTTTGATAGAATGAATGAATTGTTGGATGAAAAAGATAAAATGAATCCACAAAAAATGGCCGAAATTCTCCGAAATAAAGATGGACTTGCCGAACTCAAAATCGGGTTTGGAAACGAAAAAGCTCTCAATCAACTTCGGGCTCATCATGCCGTGATTTTTAAACCGGAACAATTGATGGTTTGGGTTTCTTCCAATCCCTATCAATTGGGCGAATTTGTAGCGTATGATTTGAATGAAGTTTTTAGTAAAATGAAAGGAGATTTTACTGTTTCTGTCAAAGAATCCGCAATTATTCCAAAAGATGATTTTTTAAACACGAAAGAATATGCCGATTATGAAAAGTTTAGAATTTTAGATAGAAAGTTAGATAAGGTTTTAAAAGAAAAGTTAACTTTGGAAACAGGGTTTGCTAAGGAATATCAAAATTTAAATCCTGATTTTTGGTTGGTTTATTCCAAAATAGGTGAATATTATTTCCAAAAAGGATGGTATAAAGCAGCTGAAATTGAATTTAAAAAAGCTCTCGAAAAAGAAATCACAACCCTTCCGGATAGAAAAAAGATTGAAAATTATTTAAAGAAAATTAATAAATAAACAGAATGATTCCAGCAATAGAAAAGGCTTCGGTTGAAGAAATTTATGCATTTCAGAGTGAAAAGCTCAAGGAATTGTTGGCTTATTTGAATCAAAATTCACCTTTTTACAAACGACTATTTTCTCAATATAAAATTGATGTTGATTCAATTCAATCACTGGAAGATTTGCAGCAAATTCCGGTGACCACTAAAACGGATTTACAGGAATTTAACGACGACTTTTTTTGTGTTACCCGAGACAAAATTATTGATTACGTTACCACTTCTGGAACATTAGGAAGTCCGGTAACTATTGGTTTAACTGATAATGATTTGGAAAGATTAGCCTATAATGAATCCATTTCTTTTCAATGTGCCGGAATTCAAAAAGGCGATGTAGTTCAGTTGATGACCACGATGGATCGACGATTTATGGCCGGATTAGCTTATTTTTTAGGTTTACGAAAACTAGGAGCGGGTGTCATTCGAGTGGGTTCCGGAATTCCTGAATTACAATGGGATTCCATTTTAAAATACAAACCGGCCTATTTAATTTCAGTACCTTCTTTTTTATTGAAACTGATTGAATATGCCGAAAATCATCAAATTGATTACAAATCATCAAGTGTAAAAGGTGTAATTTGCATTGGCGAAGCCTTGCGTGATCAGGATTTTAATCCCACTTTGCTTTCGGATAAAATCACACAAAAATGGCCTATTCAGTTGTTTTCTTCTTATGCTTCTACAGAAATGAGTACGGCTTTCACCGAATGTGAAACTTTTCATGGCGGTCATCATCATCCGGAATTAATTATTGTGGAAGTGTTAGATAATGACAATAAACCCGTTAAACAAGGCGAAACAGGAGAGTTGGTCATTACCACATTAGGAGTAGAAGCCATGCCGCTTTTGCGATTTAAAACCGGTGATATTGTTCAGTTGCACACCGATGCTTGCCAATGCGGAAGAAATTCATTGCGTTTGGGTCCGGTGGTTGGTAGAAAACAACACATGATTAAATATAAAGGAACCACTTTGTATCCGCCGGCTATGCACGATTTGCTCACTTCTTTTGAAGCAATTGAAAACCATGTTATCGAAATTTTCACTAACGATTTAGGAACAGATGAGATTTTAATTAAAATTGTTACTCTCAATAATTCGGAGGAATTTATTCACGAAGTGAAAAATCATTTTAAAGCAAAATTGAGAGTTACTCCAAAATTGGAAGTGGTGACTAAAGAAGATTTATTACCGATTATTTTTTCTCCGGAAAACAGAAAACCAACTACGTTGATTGATAAAAGAACGAATTAGTAAATTGATAAAATAACCAGAAAAAGCATAGTGATGGATGACATGAACGTTTTTATTTTGGTTGTTTTATTATTAGGATTTGTCTTGATTTCAATTGTTGTTTTTTATGTTGTAGAGTATTTTTATGCCAAACTATTTCACAAACCAATTTTTGTACATTTCTATTTTATACCAAAAAAGTTGACACAAGAGCAACAGCGAATTTTGCGACAGAAAATTACTTTTTATAACCGTCTATCCAATAAAAAAAAGAAACATTTTGAGCATCGGTTGGCTACTTTTATGGCCAATTATCAATTTATTACCAAAGAAGAATTGGTTTTAAATGAGGAAATAAAAGTTTTCATTTCAGCCACAGCGGTCAAGTTAACTTTTGGAATGCGAAAGTATTTGATCGATGTTTTTGATAAAATTATAATTTACCCTGAGCCTTATTATTCCACTTCTAATGATGCTTGGCACAAAGGCGAATTTAATCCGAGAATGAAAGCCATTGTCTTTTCATGGAAAGATTTTTTGGAAGGATATGAATACCACAATGATAATCTGAATTTAGGTTTGCATGAATTTGCACATGCCATACATTTTCACGGGTTGAAACGAACAGACAAGAGCTCAATTCTTTTTGCCAGAAATTATAATGCAATTTTAGATTATACGGCTCAAAAACAGGTGGCTCAGAAATTAATAGAATCTAATTATTTTCGAATTTATGCTTTTTCAAACAGTTTTGAATTTATAGCCGTTTTGTTGGAACATTTTTTTGAAACACCGGATGATTTTAGAAGAGAATTTCCGGAATTGTATGAAAAAGTAAGAAAAATGATAAATTTTCAGTTTGAATAAGATACAAAAAAAGTCTCAATTAAACTATGATATCTGTCATTTGTGTGTGTTCATTTAATGCTGAAATTTGTTTAGAATTAAAGTAGATTAAGATGAAAAAGCAGGTTCCGGTTTCGACCATAATGACAAAAAATGTTATCAAACTCAATTTAACGGATGATTTGACTAAAGCAGAAATGCTGTTTAAAAAGCACCATATTCGACACATTCCGGTTGTCAATAGCAATAAAATTATCGGAATGTTAAGTTATACGGATTTACTGCGAATTTCATTCGTAGATGCCGTTGACGACGATGATGAAGTGGTTGACGTAACTGTTTATAATATGTTTACCGTTGAACAAGTAATGGCAAAAAAGTTAGTGACAGTTGCACCGGAAACCACCATCAAAGAAGTGGCAGAAATTTTATCTACAAGAGAGTTTCATGCACTTCCCGTTGTGGAAGGCGATTTGTTGGTTGGTATTGTGACAACTACGGATATTATAAAGTATTTGTTGGAACAGTATTAGGGAATTTAATTTTTAAAGCTTTTCGAGAATTGATTTGTGTGATTTCTCCATGCAGTGTGTCATTTCGACGAAGGAGAAATCACATAACGTTAAACTTAAATTTAGTTCAAAAATTCTAACAATTTTCCAACAACTTCTTCAAATCCGATATTGTCTGAGTCGGATTTTCTGATTTAAAAACAAAGTTTCCTGCCACTAACACATCGGCTCCGGCTTCGGCTAGTTGTTGGGCATTTTTATTGGTTACTCCACCATCAATTTCAATTAAAGTTGAAGCGTTGTTTCTTGTGATGATTTCTTTTAGTTCTTTTACTTTTTTATAGGTTTTTTCGATGAATGATTGTCCTCCAAAACCAGGATTGACACTCATTAGACAAACCAAATCAATGTCGTTAATAATGTCTTCTAATAAACTAACCGGCGTATGCGGATTCAAAGCAACTCCAGCTTTCATTCCTTCGGCTTTAATGGCCTGAAGTGTTCTGTGTAAATGTGTGCAAGCTTCATAATGCACAGTCAGGTTGGTTGAGCCTAATTGAGCAAATGTTTTGATATAGCGATCGGGATCGACAATCATTAAATGCACATCGATTGTTTTTTTGGCATGTTTAGCAATAGCTTCTAAAACCGGCATTCCGAAAGAAATGTTTGGCACAAAAACCCCATCCATAATGTCGATGTGAAACCAATCGGCCTCACTATGATTAATCATTTCAATATCGCGTTGTAGGTTGGCAAAATCGGCTGCTAAGACAGAAGGAGCAATTAGTGTGTTTTTCATTGTGTTGTTGTTTGTAGGGACAACTCGCGAGTTGTCCGTACGAGTTGTTTGTGCAAAAGTAAAATTTTAAAGGCAAACGGGGAAGTCTTTTGTTTAAAACCTGAATTTTCTTTTCAGCACTGAGTTGCGTGAAGGATTGAGCAATTGTTTGAGCTCTTTTTTTATTGTGTAACGCAGTGGAACAATGAAAAAAAGCGAGTGCGAAAGCCTGACCCGTAGCTTGTCGGAGGGGCACGCCCAAATAAAACATTAATTTATATAAAAAGCAAAACTCCGGAAACCCGAGCGAAGCGAACAGACTGGAGTTTTGCTTCCTAAAAAAGCAAAACTCCGGTAATCAGCCGGAGTTTCAATCATCAATCAAAAAACGAACAGTTTAAACTGTTTGTAATTTTACTATTTTTAGTATATACGTGTCAATTTTAGACTCGCAAAATACGAATTACTTTTATAAATCAAAGGCAATTGGTATAGAAAAAATTTATCCTAAATAAGTTTTTAATATTTTACTTCTTGAGGTGTGTTTTAATCTACGGATTGCTTTTTCTTTAATTTGACGAACACGTTCGCGGGTTAAATCGAAGGTTTCTCCGATTTCTTCTAGGGTCATTGGGTGTTGATCGCCTAAACCAAAGTACAAACGAACTACGTCTGCTTCTCTTGGGGTTAGGGTTTCTAATGAACGTTCGATTTCTGTGCGAAGTGATTCATGAATCAATTCTCTGTCAGGATTTGGTGACTCACCTGAACGCAAAACGTCATATAAATTTGAATCTTCACCTTCAACTAAAGGAGCATCCATGGATAAATGACGACCGGAGTTTTTCATTGACTCTTTTACATCATTTACAGTCATATCAAGTTCTTTTGCAATTTCTTCAGCAGAAGGTGGTCTTTCGTTAGATTGCTCTAACAAAGCATACATTTTGTTGATTTTGTTGATAGAACCAATTTTGTTTAATGGCAAACGAACGATACGCGATTGTTCTGCCAATGCTTGAAGAATCGATTGACGAATCCACCATACTGCGTATGAAATGAATTTGAATCCACGGGTTTCATCAAAACGTTGTGCGGCTTTTATAAGTCCTAAGTTTCCTTCGTTAATTAAATCGGGAAGTGTAAGTCCTTGATTTTGATATTGTTTAGCAACAGATACCACGAAACGCAAATTAGCTTTGGTCAACTTTTCCAAAGCACGTTGATCGCCGGCTTTGATGCGTTGAGCTAACTCTACCTCTTCATCGGCTGTAATTAAATCAACCTTTCCAATTTCTTGTAGGTATTTGTCTAGGGAAGCAGTTTCACGATTAGTAACCTGCTTGGTGATTTTAAGCTGTCTCATTTATTTTCTACTTGAATAATAGTTTCATGTAGTTATACGTAAAGAGATATATAAAAGTTACAAAAAGCAGAAAAAAAATTATTTTAGGCGATCTTTAATTTCTTCGTTGCCTGTTTCTCGTTGGTTTACTGTAAGTTTTTTATTTCCAAATTTATAGGTTACACCCAATAAAATTTTTCTTTCGTCATAATAGCTGTTGTTGAGTTGTCCAACATTATTTACAACACTAGTGAAATCGGCTTGGTAACTTCTGAAAACATCGGAAGCCATTAGAATAAAGTTCAATCCTTTTTCTTTGATAGAATAACGAAGTCCAAGATCGAGTTTGTTGTATTGTGTGGCGGAAAAATAGTAATCTCTTCGGGCACTATGAAATTCATAGTTTACCTCGGCTTTGAGTGATTTGTTTTTGTTTAAGTTGAATGTATTGTAAGTGTAAAAATGATATTGAAATCCATTTCTTGCTTCAGTGGGAACATCTTTGATAAAGGCTGTTACATTGTTGTAGCCATTGATTGTGTTTGAACTTTCCCACCAAGAAATTTTATCAAAATAGTAAGTGATAGTACCACCAAATTGGTATCGATCTACGTAATTATCTCTGAAATAGCGTAATGTTGTTTCGTTATCGTTTGTTTCAACGATGGGTAGTTGCATACTTCCGTCAATTGTATTGGAATAATAAATTTTGAAACTTAGGTTTTCTTTGAAATTGTAATTTATTTCATAATTGTCTGTAAACGAGGGTTGTAGAAATGGATTTCCTTCTGCGTAGGTAAATGAATTTATATACACTTTAAACGGATTCAAATGCCAAAAGATAGGGCGACCAATTCGTTTGCTGTAATTAACTGAAAAATTGTGGTTTTCGTTTGGGGTATAAGTGAGATACATCGTTGGAAAAATACGGTCGTAACTGAAATTGTTTTCCTGATTTTGTGTGACATCCAGTGAAGTTGTTGTGCCCTCAACAATTGTGTTTTCATACCGAAAACCGATTTGTGTTTGCCATTTTTCGCTGAGTGATTTTTTAAAGTTTACATAGGCAGATTGCGTGTTTTCAGAATAATCAAAATCGTTAGTTTGATTAATGTCTAAAATTGGAGTTCCGCTGGAGAGATTAAAAAAAGCAATATCACTTTTGTTTTTTACAAAGCTTAACTTTCCACCAAAACCATAGGTTGCCCATTTGGTTGGTAAATCGAAATCTATTTTTCCGCTGTAGTTTAAAATGTCTTGCAAGCTTGTGTTATTAGCGATAAAACTTGAACCAATTTGAACATTTTCAGGTGAAAATTCACTGGTTGTAAAAACTCTGTTTTGATCATCTGTATATTTAAAATAATCAAAATCAACCGAAATTTGTTTGCCTAATGTGTCAAGTTTTTGAACATAGTAAACGTTTAACGTGTGATTAGAACTTTCATTTTTATTGAAACCATTTGTATAAAAAGTAGAAGTAATGTCGTTGGAAGAATTATCTCTAACAGCCGTGATATTTCTGTCGGCCGTATCCGGATTGTCGAGTAATCCGATGTATTTTGTTCCAATACTGGCTTTATCAGAAATTTTATAATCTAATGTAAAGGCTAGTCGATTGATGTCGCGGGTGTCTTTTCTTTTGGTGCTTCCTTCCCAACTTTCTGTTTCAAATTGGTTAGATAAGTTTTCCCAATATTTATCATGTCCGGTTTGTCTGATGTAATCGGTAAAAAGACTTAATTTATTTTTATTAAAAGTAAAACTCACTCCGCCCAAATAGGAAGGATACGAATTTTGCATGTAATAATTACGAAGATTTACTGCCCAAGAATCTTCGGGAGCTTTTTTTAATTTGATATTGATTAAACCACTGTTTCCCTGTGCATCATATTTTGCCGGTGGAGTTGTAATTACTTCAATGTTTTTGATATTTTCTGAACTAATACCTCGCAAATAATTGATTAATTCGTTACCGGATAAATTGACCATTTTATCATCAATCATTACACTAACAGTACTTTTTCCAACAATGCCAATTTGATTTCCTGAAATAAACACACCTGGTGTACCTTTTAGTAATTCAAAACCATCGCTGCCGGTAGAACGGATACTGTTTTCTACATTAAAGACTGTTCGGTCTACTTTGTTTTCAATAACCCGTTTTTTGGAGGTAACTTCAACTTCTCTCAATTGCGTAGAATTGTCGAAAGATTCAAGCGTACCTAAATCGATATTTTTATCGAGGTTAAAATCAGTTTGATAAATAACTGTTCCAACAAAATAAAAACGAAGAGAATATAAACCCGGTTTATTTTTAATAGTAAAGTTTCCATCACTATCAGTAATGGCAGAATTAACTATGTTTCCCTCACTCAACAATATAATTTCTGTTCCTTCAATACCTGTTTTGTTCTCGTCGATAATTTTTCCTGTAATTGAATATTCCTGGCCTAAAACAGTTGTTAAACATAGTAAATGAAGAAGAAGTATTGTTCTTTGTATTGAGGAAGTCATAGTTTTTTTTGTGGCTTGTTATTGCAAATATATAATAATTGTTAATATATTCACAAATGTAGTAGTTGAATTACAAATAAATCCACAAAAAAACCCGATTCTGTTTTGAATCGGGTTGAGATATGAGTTAATTAAAATTAATCCTTTTTAGGCGTAATTTTATTTTCTTCTGATCTTGGAGGTCTTGGCAAAAGAGCTTTTCTTGACACTTTCTCTTTTCTTGTTTTTGGATCTACGCCTAAGTATTTCACTTGGAATATATCGCCCATGTTTACCACATCGGTTACATTTTCGGTTCTTTCCCAAGCTAACTCAGAAACGTGTAATAAAACTTCGTTTCCTGGAGCGGCAGTATATTCTACAACAGCACCAAAATCTAACATTTTAATTACTTTTACTTCGTAAGCTTCACCCATTTGTGGTTTGAATAGTAACGAATCAATTTTAGCTAAAACTGCTGCAATTCCATCCGGATCTGTTCCTAAGATTTCAACAACACCTTGCTCATCTACTTCGTTAATAACAATCGTTGTTCCGGTAGCTTTTTGTAATTCTTGAATTACTTTTCCTCCAGGTCCTATTAATGCACCAATGAAAGCACCCGGAATGGTACGCATGATGATTTTTGGAGCGTGTTTCTTAACATCTTCTCTCGGAGTAGCAATCGTTTCAACCAATTTGCTTAAAATATGTAAACGACCTTCACGAGCTTGATCTAACGCTTGCTCCATGATGTCATAACGCAATCCGTCAATTTTGATATCCATTTGACAAGCGGTGATTCCGTCTGCTGTTCCGGTTACTTTAAAGTCCATATCACCTAAGTGATCTTCATCACCTAAAATATCAGACAAAACAGCAAATTTTTGACCATCTGTAATCAATCCCATCGCAATACCTGAAACAGGTTTTACCATTTGAACTCCTGCATCCATTAAAGCCATTGTTCCTGCACAAACTGTTGCCATAGAAGAAGAACCGTTTGATTCTAAAACTTCAGAAACAATTCTGATTGTGTAAGGACATTCGGCAGGAATCATATTTTTTAAAGCACGTTGAGCCAAGTTTCCATGACCAACTTCTCTTCTGGATGTTCCTCTTAACGGTTTTGCTTCACCGGTTGAGAAAGGAGGGAAGTTATAGTGCAAGTAGAATTTTTCTTCACCTTGTTCTGATGGAGAGTCAATTTGATTTGCTTCTCTTGAAGTTCCTAAAGTTACAGTAGCTAAAGCTTGTGTTTCACCACGTGTAAATAAAGATGAACCGTGAACAGATGGCAAATAATCGATTTCACACCAAATTGGTCTGATTTCAGTTGTTTTTCTTCCGTCTAAACGAATTCCTTTTTCAAGAATTACATTACGAACAGCTTCTTTGTTTGTTTTGTAGTAATATTTTCCAACTAAACCGGCTAAGTCTGCATTTTCTGCATATTCTTCTTCAGTAAATAAAGCTTTACACTCTTCTTTCACTAAAGCAAATTTTTCAGTTCTTTCGCTTTTTCCGGAAGCTGCTTGAGCAATTGCATAACATTTGTCATACGCAGCTGCTTTTACTTTGGCATAAACTGCTTCATCTTCAGGTTCACCTTCGTAAGTTCTAATTTCTTTTTTGCCAAAAGCTTCTTGTAAACGCAATTGAGCATGAATTTGAACTTTGATAGCTTCGTGAGCAAATTTAATGGCTTCCACCATTTCTTTTTCTGAAATTTCTTTCATTTCACCTTCCACCATGGCTACTGAATCCAAAGAAGCACCAATCATCATATCGATGTCTGATTGTTCTAATTGAGTTCTGCTTGGGTTGATGATAAATTTTCCATCAACACGAGCAACACGTACTTCAGAAATTAAATTGTAAAAAGGAATGTCAGATACTGCTAAAGCTGCAGAAGCTGCTAAACCAGCCAAAGCATCAGGCATTACATTTTCGTCATGACTCATTAATTGAATCATTACTTGTGTTTCTGCATGATAATCATCCGGGAAAAGTGGACGTAAAACACGGTCAACAAGACGCATGGTTAATACTTCACTGTCGCTAGGACGAGCTTCTCTTTTGAAAAAACCACCCGGAAATCTTCCTGCAGCAGCAAATTTTTCACGATAATCTACTGTTAAAGGTAAAAAATCTACGTTTGGATTTGCTGTTCTGGCAGAAACAGCTGTAGCTAAAAGCATACAATCGCCTAGGCGAACCACTACAGAACCGTCTGCTTGTTTCGCTAATTTTCCGGTTTCGATCGAAATGGTTCTTCCATCTCCTAAATCGATAACTTCTTTCGTTACGTTTGGAATCATAAAAATTCTAATTTGGTATTAATTATTAGGTTTCGTTGTGTTGTTGTGTGTAGTTGTTGTGTAACCCAATGAAAAACCAAACTTTTTTATTCCCTACCCAAAAGGTTAATGGGAACTTTACTTTAAAATATATAAAACAAAAAGGGGCACAAAGCCCCTTAGTTGATTATTTTCTAATTCCTAATTCTTTAATTAACTCACGATATTTTACAACATCTTTTTTCTTTAAGTAGTCAAGAAGACTTCTTCTTTTACCTACTAAAAGTACTAATGAACGTTCAGTGTTGTAATCATGACGATTTTTTTTCAAATGCTCAGTTAAGTGAGCGATTCTAAAAGTAAAAAGGGCAACTTGTCCTTCTGTAGAACCAGTGTTTTCAGCTTTTCCTCCGTGTTTTGCGAAGATTTCCGCTTTTGTTTCTTTCGTTAAATACATTCCAATATTATATTAAATGATTTTTATGTATGAATTTAGGATTTTCCTAATTCGGTTGCAAAGGTACTTTTATTTTTTAAATGGACAAGTTTTTCTAAAACAACTTTGCAACTTCTTCGTTTACAAATTCCAGAAATTTTTCATCTTTTTTAGAGAATGGATCCAGCACATGACTGTCGATATCGATTTGACCAATGTTTTTTCCGTTTACAAAAAGCGGAACAACAATTTCAGACTTTACGGTAAAACTACAAGCGATATAATTTTCTTGGGCAGAAACATCAGGGACGACAAAATTTTTGTTGGAAACGGCTACTTGACCGCAAATTCCTTTTCCAAACGGAATAACGGTATGATCGGTTTCTGCTCCAACATATGGTCCTAAATGCAGAGTTTGGGCTTCGTGATTGGCAAAATAAAATCCGACCCAATTATAATAATCTACTTCGTCATGAAGTAACTGACAAATTTTTTGTAGTTTTTCTTCTCGTGAAAGATCAAACAAAGTTGAAATTTCACTTATTTTTGGTTTTAGGGCATCCAAATTCATAGGTTAAATTTTTTACAAAGTTAAAACTTCAAAACTGCATTAATTTACATATTTTTGTTAAAAATTACGTTTTGAAAAAATACATAATTCAATATAAGCCATTTTTGATTTTTTTATTAAAATTCTTCTTGAGTTATCTTATTCTAACGTTTTTGTATCAATTTTATTTGAATTCCTTTGATAGTTCTTCGTTAGAAGTAGATTCAATTACGCAACTAGTTAGTGTTCAAACGCAACAAACTATTGAACTTTTTCAATATAATTCGTATTTAGAGCCTCATCCCAAACAAAATTCGACCATGCTTTTTGTAGAAGGAAAAAATGTTGCCAGAGTTGTTGAAGGTTGTAACGCCATTAGCGTAATTATTCTTTTTATCGCTTTTGTGATTGCATTTAAAGGAAATTGGAAAAAAACAGTATTGTTCATCTTGGCGGGTTCAATTCTAATTTATGTACTCAATATAATCAGGATTGCGTTAATAGCCATTGCTTTGTATCATTATCCACAACATGAACATCTTTTGCATGGCGTTATTTTTCCGTTGTTTATTTATGGCGTTGTGTTTTTGTTGTGGGTGATTTGGGTAAATAAATTTTCAGTTTATGCAATACAAAAAAAAGCCTAAAATAGTTGATTTCCTTTTGATTGCATTATGCGTGCTTGCTTTGGCATTCATTCGTTTTTTTGAAGAAACTTTGTTTTATGATCCATTTTTAAAGTATTTTAAAAGCGACTACCTCAATTTGCCTTTTCCGGATTTTAATGGTATCGGACTTTTTTTTAGTTTGTTGTTTCGCTATGTTTTAAATGCTTCTTTATCTATTGCGGTGATTTATTTTTTGTTTAAAGATGTATCGCTTACCAAATTTGCTTCGATACTTTATCTGTTGTTGTTTATACTTCTGATTTTGATGTTTTTTGGCGTTGTTTTGTTTTTTGATGAAAAAAGCAATTTTATACTTTTCTATGTGCGAAGATTTATCGTTCAACCATTATTTTTAGTGCTTTTTGTTCCCGCTTTTTACTTTCAAAAAAAACATTCATAACTCTTTTTTTTGTACCTTTAAGGTAAGATAAATGAGTTATGAAAGTCACTAAATTTTCAGGCGAATTAGTTTTATTTGATAAAGAAAAACTTCAACATTCTTTGCGAAAATCAGGAGCTGATGAAAATGCTGTATTTCAAGTGATGCATGAAATCGACAAGCAATTATACGAAGGAATTCCAACCAAAAAAATTTACAAACTCGCTTTTCAATTACTTAAAAATTTTTCCAATTCTCATGCGGCTCGTTATAATTTAAGATCGGCAGTGCAAGCTCTTGGTCCCGCAGGGTTTTATTTTGAAAAATTTGTTGCAAAATTATTTGAATTAGAAGGATATCAAACACAAACCAATTTAATTTTGGATGGAAAATGTATTTCTCATGAAGTGGATGTTTTGCTCAAAAAAGGAAATGTAGTTTCGATGATTGAATGTAAATTTCATGGAAACCAAGATGCAAAATCCGATGTGAAAGTTCCGCTTTATATTTTATCTCGATTTAATGATTTAAAAGAAAAAGAGTTTTCGGTTTTTAATGCTAATTACCAAATTGAACATTGTTGGATTGTAACCAATAATCGATTTACCGATGATGCCATAAAATTTGCAATTTGTTCAAACTTGAATTTATTAAGTTGGGATTATCCAAAAGGAAACAGTTTGAGAAACAAAATAGATTCTGCTCAAATTTATCCTGTGACTTGCTTGACAACTTTATCGCAGCTTGAAAAAGATAAATTATTAATGCAAGAACTCATCACCGTGAAAGATTTGATTAATAAATCGGAATGGCTTTCAAAAATCGGGTTGAGTAAAAATCGTATCAAAAACATTCTAAAAGAAGCAAATCAATTGTGTAATGTAATTCATTAAAATCATGAAAATTCATTTTTTAGGAGGAACAGGAACCGTGACAGGATCAAAAACATTGGTCGAACATAATGAAACCCGCATTTTAATCGATTGTGGTCTGTTTCAGGGAATCAAATCATTGCGTGATTTAAATTGGCAACCGTTGGCAATCGAACCTGCTACGATTGATTTTGTGTTGCTCACGCATGGCCACCTTGATCATTGCGGTTGGTTGCCGTTATTGATAAAAAATGGTTTTAAAGGGAAAATATTTTGTACCGGTCCAACCAAACAAATTGCCAAGCTCATCTTAACCGACAGTGCAAAAATTCAGGAAGAAGAAGCATCAAAAGCAAATCAGGAACATTTTTCTAAACACAATCCGGCCGAACCTTTATATACTGTAGTTGATGCAGAACGAGTAACATCTTTTTTTAAAGTGGTTGAAAAAGATATTGAAATTCGTTTAACAGACGAAAGTTGGTTTACCTTTTTTCAATCCGGACATATTTTAGGAGCTTGCTCAATCAAATTAAATATAAATGAAAAAGTTTTGGTTTTTTCCGGAGATGTGGGTCAAGAAGATGATGTGTTGATGTATCCGCCCAAGAAACCACAAAAAGCCGATTATGTGTTTTTAGAAAGCACTTACGGCAATCGTCTTCATCCACAAAATGATGTGTTGTTGGATTTGGAAATGATTATCAATACAACCATCAACCGAGGAGGAAATGTGGTGATTCCGAGTTTTGCAGTCGAACGTGCACAAACAGTTATGTATCTTCTTTGGCAATTGCGTTTGCAAAATCGAATTCCGGATATTCCTTATATTATTGATACGCCAATGGGAATTAAAGTATTGGATATTTTTAATGATAATCCGAAATGGCATAAATTAAATCCAAATCAATGTGAAGAAATGTGCAGTATGTTTTCGATGATTTCCGATTTTGAAGACACTGTCAATGCCATTTATGACAAAAGACCAAAAGTGGTTATTGCCGCAAGCGGAATGATTACCGGTGGAAGAGTTTTGTCTTATTTAGAACGATACATCGTTAAACCTGAAAATACCGTAATGCTGGTTGGGTATCAAGCTGAAGGAACTCGCGGAAGAAAATTAGTAGAAGGAGCCAAAGAAATCAAATTTTTCGGAAAATATTATCCGGTTGAAGCAGAAGTTGTCTTGGTAGAAGGGCTATCCGCACACGGCGACCAACAAGATTTACTTAATTGGTTGAGCGAATTAAAACAAAAACCTCAAAAAATATTTTTAGTTCACGGCGAAAATGAAGCGGCCGACACCTTACGAACAAAGATTTTTGACACGTATGGAATTGAAGCAACTGTTCCGCTTTTGGGTCAAGTTGTTGAGATTTAATTCAATTAACAGATTTTTTTGAAGCTAGTAATCAAAAAAAGTACCTTTGCACTATGAACTTCAAAAAGTGCACCAGTATAATTATGGCTTTTTATCTGCTGATCTCTTCCAGCGGATTGGCCTTTAATGTGCATTATTGTGGTGATACGATTGCTTCAGTTTCCTCAGTTTTTACTACAGAAGAACCTTGCGTGATGGACGTTCATCCGGAAGAAAAATCATGTTGTGCAGCTTCTTCAGACAGTCACGACGGTTGTTGTTCTGATGAAACAATTCAAGCCGATTTTGATGATGTAGTGATAAAACAACTGCAGTTTGACTTCGATTATGTTTCGGTTTTACCAAGTGTTGAATTTTCTTTTTATACCAATAGAGTAGGGCTAATCAATCAGCAATTTTTTGATTATTATTGCGATGCAAATGCTCCGCCACTCTATCAATTGTATTCCCAATTTGTTTTTTACGCCTGATTTTAGATTAAACTACGTTTCACTTTTGTGAAAAAATCACGTTTAATTTAAAATCATTTTTAATGAAAAAACAACTTATAATTTCATTATTTTTATTGTTTTCCACTTTACTTTTTTCGCAAGAAAATGTCACGGGGAAAATTACTTTTGATGATAATCAGCCTCTTCCGGGAGCAAATATTTATTGGCAAAACACACAAATTGGTGCCGTTTCAGATGATAAAGGAAATTTTTCGATTCCTTTTACTGCCGAAAACACGGTTCTGGTAATTAGTTATGTAGGTTTTCAAACTGTTACTTTAGCGATTACTGAACCTAAATCAATTACACAAAATTTAGAATTTGACACTACTTTAGATGAAGTTACTTTGACCAAAGTCAGAAAGTCTCTTCAAAAGAATTATATGGCTGCGGCCAACGTTCAAACGATGACAAGCAAGGAATTGCTCAAAGCAGCTTGTTGTAATTTATCCGAAAGTTTTGAAACCAATCCGTCCATAGATGTCAATTTTTCGGATGCAGTTTCCGGAAGTCGTCAAATTCGAATGTTGGGATTAACAAGTCCTTATATTTTGATGACAGAGGAAAATATTCCGGCTATTCGTGGTGCTTCGCAGGCGTATGGACTTTCGTTTGTACCCGGAACGTGGGTGGAAAGCATTCAAATTACCAAAGGAGCAGGTTCTGTGGTTAATGGATTTGAAAGCATTTCGGGTCAGATTAATTACGAAATGATTAAACCGCAAGATGATATTCCGTTCTTTTTGAATGCGTATGGTTCAACTGATTCGCGATTTGAATTGAATACGCATTTTAATAAAAAATTGAATGATAAATGGGCAACCAGTTTGTTTCTTCATGGAAATGCGAGAGTTTCTAAAAACGACATGAACGACGATAGTTTTTTGGATAATCCAATCGGTCAACAAATTAATATGATAAATCGTTGGCAATATACCGATGCCGAAAATGGCTGGGTGAGTTTCATCAATTTTCGTTATATGAATGATGAAAAACAAACCGGTCAAGTTGATTTTGATCCGGATAGGGACAGAGGAACAACTAATTTTTGGGGTTCAGAAATCAATACAGAAAAGTTAGATATTTCATCAAAAATAGGTCGTGTTTCAACGGAAGTTCCGTGGCGAAGTTTCGGGTTTCAAAACGCATTCAATTACCATAAACAAGATTCGTATTTCGGCTTAAATCAATATGATATTACGCAACGAAGTTTTTATTCTAATTTGATTTATAATTCTATTATTAGCAATACGTTACACAAATTTGCAACGGGTTTAAATTTTACTTACGATCAGTTTGATGAGGTGGTGAATGTTTCCGATTTCAGTAGAATTGATAATTCCGTAGGTGCTTTTTTTGAATATACTTATTGCAATGATGACGATTTGAGTTATGTTTTAGGTGGTCGAATTGATTACCACAATCGATTAGGAGTTTTTGTCACGCCAAGAGCTCATTTAAGATACAAACCTTTTGAAAAAACAACTTTCAGAATTTCTGCCGGAAGAGGAAAAAGAAGTGCTAATATTTTTGCCGAAAATCAACAACTTTTTGCTTCATCACGTCAATTTCAAATTTTGGATACAGGTGGAGAAATTTATGGTTTGGATGCTGAAATTGCTTGGAATTACGGCGTTAGTTTTTTACAAGGATTTAAAGTATTTGGAAAAGAAGCTGAGTTTTCAGTCGATTTTTACCGAACGGATTTTCAAAATCAAGCCATTGTAGATGTTGATAATACTCCGCAACAAGTACTTTTTTATAACCTTGACGGAAAATCATTTGCCAATAGTTTACAAGTGGATTTGAGTTATGAAATTTCACATCATTTCAATATTCGAACAGCGTATAAATTTTATGATGTTCAAACCGATTATACCATTGGTTTAGTTGAAAGACCTTTGCAAGCCAAACATCGTTTTTTTACAAATATCGCTTATGAAACGCATGTAAAGGAAAAAGGTCAACAATGGAAATTTGATTTTACTTACAATTGGTTAGGAAAACAACGTTTACCAAGAACCCAGTCGAATCCGGAAGAATATCGTTTGCAGGAGTTTACTAATCCGTTTTCGGTGATGAATGCACAAATAACCAGAACATTTTCTAAAACATTTGAAATCTATCTTGGTGCAGAAAACCTTGGAAATTATCAACAAAAAAATGCAATTTTAGGAAGTAATGACCCTTTTGACTCATATTTTGATAGTTCAATGGTGTATGCTCCGGTTTTTGGAGCAATGTTTTACACAGGTTTACGTTTTAAAATTCAATAGCAAAATTCAATTTCAATATCAATAACAAAAAACAATAATAAAATGAAAAAAATAATTTTAGTACTGATGATTTCTTTAATGGGAATTTCAGTTCAGGCTCAAGAAAAGAAAAATAAAAATGCCAAACACGACATCGAAGTAAATGGCAATTGCGACATGTGCAAGAAACGCATCGAAAAAGCCGCATTGTCTGTCAAAGGAGTAAAATCGGCCACTTGGCATGAAGATCATCAAGATTTACATTTAATATTGGATGAAACAAAATGTACGGTTGACCAAGTTCACGAAGCAGTAGCAAAAGTGGGTCACGATACAGAAAAAGTTAAAGCAACCGATGAAGCTTACAATAATTTGCACGGCTGTTGTAAGTTTGAAAGAAAGCAATAAATTAAAAGTTCCGATATCGTTATCGGAACTTTTTTATTTAAATTCATTTTAAATCGAAAATTAATCTAATTTTACATCGTTTTAGGTAAATAATGTGAGAACAATAAAATCAGTTTTAGAAAAAAACAAAGGATTATTTTCTTTCCTTCTGGTCTTTGTTGTGCTATATACAGGATCTATCAGAGGATTACTATTTGCTGATTTAGCTCAGAATCACGTAACCTCTCAAAAAGATTCTTCAAACAATCACTCCGAATGTGATATTCATGCAGCTCATACAGCAATATTTACTGCTGTTAACCAAGCAAAAACTACAGAATCTGAAATTGACGAAGTTCATTTAGATTTTACATTTCCAAAATCCAATGTATTTACTTTAATTTTTGAAGAAAGACAGTTTTTCTGTCAATTTCTCACTAAAATAAATGTAGATAAATTACCTCTTTACGACTTATACTGCAATTGGAAAATACATCTGTCTTAATACATTATTAGTTTTTTAAGATTTCAATTTTTATTGAATATCAATAACTTATGTATTAATTCAATTTCATTAATAAGTGAAAACAACTATCGATGGCTTTGATGAACATGCCGTTCTTCATCGTCTAACCCATTATTTACCGGCACAAAATCCGTTGAAAGACTTTGTGCATCACAATACGTTACACGCTTTTCAACATAAAAAATTTCATGAAGCATTAGCCAAAGCAAACACCATTTTTGGGTACAAAACCTATTTACCTTTGGCAGATTTTAGAAACCGATTCAAAAAAAATGAAATCAATGAATCCGTACTCAATTGGGTGATCGAAAAAGAAAAAGGAAAGGAGAATATTTCTGTTTGGAAAGATAAATTGCTCAATCAAAACTATGATGAATCGGTTAAAGCCAGAATCGGAAATTTGCGAGCCAATTGGAAGAAAGAATATTCCATCAACTTAGAAAAATCCACCCATAGTTTGCTTTTTAGGGTTTTGTGTAGCTATTTAGATCAAGGCATTGCACTTTGGACTTTTCCTGAAAAGGCTACTGGTTTTTTAGCTGCAATTAAAACTTTGGAACAAAATACTTCTCAAAGTTTATTTTCTTCAACAAGAGTAAAGGAATTGCTATTTAAAAATACATCCATTACAGAATTACTAGAAATTTTGGTTGGAAAGCAAGAATTATATGAATACTATTTATTTGATCAACAGTTTTCCCATCCAGGTTGGAGTGGAATGATTGCTACTATCGAAACAAATCCGAGTTCGCTCTTAGACACAAGACCAATCACTTTTGAAGAGTTGGTTAAGTTTGAATTATTGCTAGAAATAGATGTTTTAGACAAAAAATTCAATAGTAATTGGTCGCCACTCGGTTTAAAAGTTCGTTCTCATGAATATAAACTTTTTGAACCTATAAAATACAACGAATTGTTTGAGGTTCTGTCACTTTGGCAAAAGGCTTTTGAATGGAGTTTTTATGATCAAGTATTAGCAAGTGTAAAAGAAACAGAAGAAGTTTCTGTCAATTCTGCTCCGAGTTTTCAAGGATTGTTTTGTATGGATGACCGTGAATGTTCTTTTAGAAGACATATTGAACACCAAGATCCTAAAGCAGAAACGTTCGGAACTGCTGCTTTTTTCAATTTTGAATTTTATTACCAACCGGTTAATGGAAAATTTCACACCAAATTATGTCCTGCACCGGTTACACCTAAGTATTTAATTAAAGAAGAACACAGAAAGAAAAAACATGTGAAAGATTTTCATTATCACAAGCATTCTCATTCGTTGCTTTTTGGTTGGATAATTAGTCAGACGCTCGGATTTACTTCTGCTTTCAAATTGTTCCTAAATATTTTCAAACCTTCAATGTCTCCGGCTACAACGGCCTCTTTTAAACATTTGCATAAAAAGGCAAAACTGCATATCGAAAATCAAAATCTTAATGATAGAGAAAGTGATTTACAAGTCGGTTTTACCATTGAAGAAATGACGAATAGGGTAGAAGGACTATTAAAAAGTATTGGTCTCGTCAAGAATTTTTCGTCACTTGTTTACGTTGTCGGACACGGTGCTACCAGCGTGAATAACACACATTATGCCGGGTATGATTGCGGTGCTTGTTGCGGAAGACCAAGTTCTGTGAATGCAAAAGTTGCTTGTTTTGCCTCCAATCATCCAAGAGTTAGAGAAATGTTGAAAGAACGAGGAATAGAAATTCCTTTGGAAACTCAATTTCTGCCCGCTTTACACGATACAACCCGTGATGAAATTCAATTTTATGATGTAGATAGTTTAAGTGAATTGAATCTAAAGTTACATCTTCAAAATCAAGAAATCTTTTCAAAAGCACTTCAGAATAATGCGAAAGAACGTTCCAGAAGATTTGACACTATTAATTCTTCCGATTCACTTGAAAAGGTGCACAAAAATGTAAAAAGAAGATCTCTGTCGTTGTTTGAACCTCGACCGGAATTGAATCATGCCACGAACGCAATGAGTGTCGTTGGAAGAAGAAGTTTATCTAAACAATTGTTTTTAGACAGAAGGTCGTTTTTGAATTCCTATGATTATCAAATTGATCCATCAGGTGATTTTCTTGCGGTTATTTTAGGACAAGTAGCTCCAGTTGCCGGTGGAATAAATTTGGAATATTATTTTTCCAGGGTTGACAATCAAAAGTTAGGTGCCGGTTCAAAATTGCCACATAATGTCATGGGTTTAATTGGTGTGGCCAATGGAATTGATGGTGATCTTCGTCCCGGTTTACCCAGTCAGATGATTGAAGTTCATGATCCTATCCGATTGCTAGTAGTAGCAGAGCATTTTCCGGAAATTGTAAAAAATGCAATTACCAAAAATCCATCAACTTTTGAATGGTTCAAAAATGAATGGGTAAAACTTGTCGTAGTTCATCCAAAAAACAAACAACTTTTTGTGTTTGAAAAGGAAGAGTTTATCGTCTATCAAACTATTCAAAAGACAAATTACGTTCAAAATGAGTTGGAAGTTGATGTTAAAACAAAGGAGAATTTACCCATTTCAATTCTAAAAACAGCGTAAGATTATGGAAAATATACTTCAGTTTTTTTTATTGTTCCCGATTTTAGGTTTCTTAATCAGTGTGTTTTTACCTGAGAAAAAAGAGAAATTAATTTCAGGAATTGCTTTTAGTACTGTTTTTATTCAGTTTTTAGGCATTGTTTTATTTAGTGTAATTTGGATTTGGAATGATTCACCGGATTTGAATCTCAAGGAAACGACGATTTTCAGAACATCACATTACGAGTTTTTCATCGATTTCTATTTTGATAGAATTACAGCCGTTTATTTGTTTGTAGGTGCTCTTTTAACTTCATTGATAACTACTTACAGTCGCTATTACCTCCATCGTGAAAAAGGATATAAACGTTTTTTTACCACCGTTTTATTCTTCTTTTTTGGATATAATTTAGCTATTCTGTCCGGTAATTTTGAAACGTTGTTCATTGGTTGGGAAATTATCGGAATTTCATCTTTTCTATTAATTGCGTTTTACAGAGAACGCTATTTACCGGTTAAAAATGCCTTCAAAGTTTTTTCGATTTACAGAATTGGTGATGTTGGATTATTGTTAACGATGTGGGCAAGTCACCATTTGTTTCATGAAAACATCACTTTTATGAAGCTAAACAATTATGAATTAGTGAATGAACATCTTCAAAATCATTCGTTAATTGGGGTTTTTATTGCGTTATGTCTTGCTTGTGCAGCAGCCGCAAAATCGGCTCAAATTCCTTTTTCATCATGGTTACCCAGAGCAATGGAAGGGCCAACACCATCTAGTGCAATTTTTTATGGCTCACTTTCAGTTCATTTGGGAGTGTTTTTAATGTTGCGAACGTTTCCTTTTTGGGAACATCAAACATCAATGCGATTTGCGATTGGATTGATGGGTTTAACCACTAGTATTATGAGTTCGTTAATGGCTCGAGTACAGTCATCTGTAAAAAGTCAAATCGCTTATAGTTCCATTTCGCAAATTGGTATAATTTTTATTGAAATTGCTCTTGGCTTAGAAGTGTTGGCACTCATTCATTTTGCTGGTAATGCTTTTCTTCGTACGTATCAATTGTTGGTTTCTCCTTCAGTAGTAAGTTATTTGATAAGAGAGCAGTTTTACACTTTTCAACCTAAATCTGAAAAGGATAATTTTTTCTTTCCAAGAAAGATTAAAAACACACTGTATGTTCTTGCGTTGAAAGAATTTAATTTAGAAGCATTTTTGAATTTTGTGCTTTGGCGACCTTTAAAAATAATCGGTAAGTCTTTGGATTTTTTGAATATCAAAAGAGTTTATTTCTTTTTTATACCACTTTTTGCTTTGGGAACAATTTCTTATCAATTCAAAGAGATATTGCCAACTGAGTTAACTTCCGTTTTACCCGAAATTTTTGCCGGAATAGGTTTGGTATTTGTTTTTAAATCCTTCTCAGAACGTAAAAGTCCATTTCTAGCTTGGATTTTAATTGTCATGAATCATTTTTGGATTGCTTTAGCCATCGTTTTTAATGAACATGTTACAGTAAACGAAATTGCTTTTTATTTATCAGGAATTATTATTTCCGGTGCAATTGGCTATTTGGCATTGCTGAAATTAAAGAAAATGGAAAAACGAATCTTAATCAGTCAATATTTAGGACACGTTTATGAACACCCAAAATTCGCTTTTTTCTTTTTGTTGGCAACATTAGGTATCACGGGTTTTCCAATTACTTCAACGTTTATTGGTGAAGATTTACTTTTTAGTCATATCGCTAGTAATCAAGTGCTATTAGCCTTTTTTGTGGCATCAAGTTTTGTGGTTTCCGGAATTGCCGGAATCCGAATTTATGCTCGTTTATTTTTGGGACCTCATGTAAAAACATACCATGAATTACCTTATCAATCATCTTAATGTAAAATCAAATGAAAACAAAAAAATATATTCCTGCTGATGGATTGGCAGGCTTGAAAGAAAATTTTAAAACCGATGCTATTTCTGGTTTTATCGTCTTTTTACTAGCATTACCCTTGAGTTTAGGGATTGCAAAAGCGTCTGATTTCCCTCCCATTATGGGATTAATCACAGCAATTATTGGTGGAATACTCGTGAGTTTTTTCATGGGTTCACGGTTAACCATTAAAGGACCGGCTGCGGGATTAATTGTAATTGTTGCCGGAGCTGTGTCCGAATTTGGTCAAGGAAATTCTGATTTAGGATGGAAATTAGCCTTAGGAGCAATGGTAATTGCCGGATTGATACAAATTCTTTTTGGAATTTTTAAATTGGGAAAATTAGCCGATTTTTTTCCACTTTCAACCATTCACGGAATGTTGGCTGCTATCGGAATCATTATTATCGCCAAGCAAATACCTGTTTTGTTGAATGATAATCCGATGTTGGCTAAAGGAATGAATCCGGTAGAATTATTGTTGAATATTCCAAAATTCATAGTCAATCTCGATATAAAAGCCACTTTTATTGGTGTAGTTAGTTTGGTAATAATGTTAGGTTGGCCATTTATTAAAAATAAAACTATTAAGATGATTCCCGCTCCATTAGTGGTTTTACTTTTTGCTATTCCGGCCGAATTAGTAATGGATTTTGCTCACACAGAACCGCCTTATGCTTTGGTAAAAATTGGAAGTTTAACAGAGAGCATTCATTGGAACGTTGATTTTTCAGGATTTAGTCAAACGGGAGTTTTTATAAAATATGTTATAATGTTTGCTTTAGTTGGTTCTTTGGAATCATTATTAACTTTAAAGGCGATTGATTTGGCAGATCCTTTTAGAAGAAAATCAAATGCAAATAAGGATTTAATAGCGATTGGAATAGGAAATACTTTTGCCGCTTTTTTGGGAGGATTACCAATGATTTCTGAAGTAGCCAGAAGTTCATCAAATGTTACTAATGGGGCCAAAACACGTTGGGCAAACTTTTTTCACGGCGTTTTTATTCTTCTTTTTGTATTGTTAGCGGCTCCACTGTTAGAGATGATTCCAAACGCAGCATTAGCCGCGATGTTAATTACAGTGGGAATAAAATTGGCTCATCCAAGAGAATTTCTTCACATGCTTCACATAGGAAAAGAGCAATTAATTATCTTTTCAGGCACAGTTATTGTGACACTTTTTGAAGATTTATTGGTGGGAATTGCGTTCGGAATGTTGTTAAAAATGATTATTCATGTTATGAATGGCACACCAATTTCTTCCTTTTTTAAAGCCCAAACAATTGTTTCTTTTGAAGGAAATACGTATTATGTGGAAATTGATAAATCGGCCATTTTTTCAAATTATTTAGGAATTAAAAGAAAGTTGGAGGAAATTCCGCCAGGCTATCAAGTAATTATTAATTTGAAAAAGACTAAATTAGTTGATCATTCGGTTATGGAAAACTTAGAACATTTTAAACATGATTATGAAGCTCATGATGATGGAGGAACAGTAACTATTCTTGGATTGGAAAACCATAAACCATTGTCAAATCATCCGAAAGCATCAAGAAAAATGACTATAAGTTTAAACAAGATGAATTAATTTAAGTATTTATCTACTTTTACTTTTGTGGAAATAGAGTAATTTAAGCCACATTTAAAAAAAAGTAAAACGCAGAACCTTGACATCGAAATAAACAGCATTTGCTAAGACGGGAATCATACTCATAAATTAAAAGCAGAATAGTTGGTTTGTACTCAATTTCATAGTTGTTGCCTGTATGAGAAAAAGGAATTAAATTGTAAAAAAGACAGTAATATGAAAATGAATTGGATTAAAAAAAGTTACGTTCTAGTAGCACTTTTTGCTATGATTAGTAATGGTTATGCTCAGAATAAAAACGAAGATCAAGCAAACTGGTTTGCTTATGTTGGTCAAATTAAAATTGCTGAAAAAATTGGAATTCATGTCGAAGCTCAGTTTAGGCTAGATGATAATTTAAACTATTCTCGTCAAAATTTATTTAGATTGGGCGGAATCTATCATGTCAATTCAAAGTTGAATTTGGCTTTAGGATATGGTTTAATAAACACATACAGTCCAACTTTTGATGATTATTTTGGTGAAAACAGAATTTGGCAGCAATTGGTTTATAATCATAAATGGAAGGAAGATAAAAATCTAATGAATCATCGAATTCGAGTTGAACAACGATTTGTGGACAGATTGGGAGTAGTTAATCAAAATACAGAGGTTGTAGCTACTCATTATCAAAATCGATTTAGGTATTTAAACAGAAATTTGATTCATTTATCTAACTTTAAAAATTCTAATAATACGTTGTATGGAATAATCCAATCAGAAGTATTTTTGAATATTGGTACAAATAAGATTAATTCCAAATTCTTTGATCAAAACCGATTTTTCACCGGTTTAGGAATTCATTTCAAAGAACAAACCCGAATTGAATTGGGTTATATGAATCATTATTTAAATTTAAGTAGTGGTTCCGATTTAATGAATCATACGCTTTCATTTTCAATTTTGCAAAACCTAAGTATTTAATAAAAAACAAAATCCGTCAAGAATTTCTTCATGACGGATTTTTTATAGGCAAGTCTTAATACTCAAGTCTTACTGCTTAATTACATCATCCCCGGCATTCCGCCTCCCATTGGCATTCCGCCTCCGGCATTTTCTTCTTTAATATCAACTAAAGCACACTCAGTCGTTAAAATCATTCCGGCAACAGAAGCTGCGTTTTCTAAAGCAACACGAGTTACTTTTTTAGGGTCGATGATTCCGGCTTTTAGCATATCAACATATTCATCGGTTTTGGCATTGTATCCAAAATCACCTTTTCCCTCTGCTACTTTTGCAACAACAACAGAACCTTCTAAACCTGCATTTTCAACAATGGTTCTTAGCGGAGCTTCCACAGCACGAGAAACAATTTGAATTCCGGTTGCTTCATCAGCATTGTCGGCTTTTAAAGAAGCTAAAACATTTTTAGCTCTCAATAAAGCAACTCCACCACCGGCAACAATTCCTTCTTCAACAGCTGCTCTGGTTGCGTGTAAAGCATCATCAACACGGTCTTTTTTCTCTTTCATTTCTACTTCAGAAGCAGCACCAACATAAAGAACAGCAACCCCTCCGGCTAATTTAGCCAAACGTTCTTGCAATTTCTCACGATCATAATCAGAAGTTGTGGTTTCCATCTGAGCTTTGATTTGGTTCACACGATTTTTAATCAAATCACCATTTCCTGCTCCGTTCACGATAGTTGTATTATCTTTATCAATAGAAACTTTTTCAGCCGTTCCTAACATTTCTAATGTTGCATTTTCTAATGTGTAACCACTTTCTTCAGCAATTACAGTTCCTCCGGTTAAGATGGCAATGTCTTCCAACATCGCTTTTCTTCTGTCACCAAAACCTGGTGCTTTTACAGCAGCAATTTTTAAAGCTCCACGTAATTTGTTTACAACCAACGTTGAAAGAGCCTCTCCATCAACATCTTCTGCAATAATTAATAATGGTTTTCCTGATTGAGCTACTGGTTCTAAAACCGGTAATAACTCTTTTAAAGAAGAAACTTTTTTATCATATAATAGAATATATGGATTTTCTAATTCCACATTCATTTTTTCAGGGTTGGTTACGAAGTAAGGTGATAAATAACCTCTGTCAAATTGCATACCTTCTACCACATCAACGTAGGTATCCGTTCCTTTTGCTTCTTCAACAGTAATAACTCCTTCTTTACCCACTTTTCCGAAAGCAGTAGCGATTAATTCGCCAATTACTTCATCATTATTAGCAGAAATCGAAGCTACTTGTTTTATTTTTTCAGTAGAACTTCCTACTTCTTTGGCTTGTTTTCCCAAATCAGCAACAATTGCTTCTACTGCTTTGTCAATTCCTCTTTTTAAATCCATCGGATTTGCTCCTGCAGCTACGTTTTTCAAACCTTCTTTTACGATGGCTTGAGCTAAAACCGTTGCAGTAGTTGTTCCGTCTCCGGCTAAATCATTGGTTTTAGAAGCAACTTCTTTCACCATTTGAGCACCCATATTTTCCAATGGATCTTTCAATTCAACTTCTTTGGCAACCGTTACACCATCTTTGGTTACTGTTGGTCCACCAAATGATTTGCTAATTGTTACATTTCGACCTTTTGGTCCTAAAGTTACTTTTACTGCGTTTGCCAATGCATCAACGCCACGTTTTAAACCGTCGCGTGCTTCAATGTCGAATTTTATATCTTTTGCCATTTTTATAAACTATTTAAATTGTTTGTTGTTTTTAAATCCTATTATTTAATTATACGATAGCAAGAATATCATCCTCACGCATGATGAGGTAATCTTTGCCTTCCAATTTTAATTCGGTTCCGGCATATTTGCCATATAAAACAGTATCGCCAACTTTTACAGTCATAATATGGTCTTTTTTACCATTTCCAACTGCCACTACGATTCCTTTTTGTGGTTTTTCTTTGGCAGTGTCGGGAATAATAATACCTGAAGCTGTTGTTGTTTCGGCAGCAGCCGGCTCCACTAAAACGCGGTCTGAAAGGGGTTTAATGTTTACTGACATAGTTATTCTATATTATTTAATTAAATTAAGTTTGACGATTTCTTAGTAGTCAGAAATTGTGCCAATTGAAGCAAACTGACATTTTTTCAGCATAATCCTATTCAAAAAAAAATCCCGAAAAAATTCGGGACTTGATTATATAAATTCTAAAAATTTATTATTCTGTTACGGGAGCAGCTTCTGTTGGAGTAGTAGAAGGAGTTGCGGCCGGAGTTTCTGTTCTTACAGGAGTTGCATCCTTATCGATTGTAACTGTTCCGTTACCATCATTGAAAGCTAAACTTGAAAACATAATTAAAGCAATCAAAATGATGCCTAATGTCCATGTGCTTTTATCTAAAAAATCAGTCGTTTTTTGAACTCCACCAATTTGTTGAGAGTTCCCAAAAGTTGTTGATAAGCCACCACCTTTAGGGTTTTGAACCATGATAACTACGATAAGTAAAAAACAAACTACTGTTATTAATACTAAAAAAACTGAAAATCCCATGCTATTGATTATTTTGTTGTAAAATTTTGATGTCTTTAATTCGGTCTGCAAAGAAAATACTTTTTTCCGGATATTTCAAAATTAATATTTCATAAGCTTGAATTGCTTTGCTATATTTTTTTTGTTCCAAATAAACACGAGCTAATGTTTCTGTCATCAAGTGCGTTGTATCGCTTGTTTCTATTGGTTTTGAAGGCGTTTCAGCTAACTCTCTGGCAGGCGTTATTTTTGGATTAGTTTCAATAAACTTGTCAATTATTTCTAATTTTTTTAGTTTATCAGTAGTGTTTTCTTGCTTTTTTTCATCTTTTTGAACTGAATTTTCAATTGAAAAAGTTTCTTTTTTCTCTTCAATTCGTTCAATTGGTTTAAAACTTGCCAATTGCAACCATTCTTGAAAGGAGTGTTTTTCGTTTTGTAAAAAAGTAATTGGTTTTCCAATTTCCAGTTTTTCTTCAATTTCAGGAATTATTTCTTCTGGTAAAGATTCAAAACTGTTTTCATCTATCGATATTGCTTCATTTGAAATTGTTTCTTCAATAGTTTCCTCCAAAATTTCTAATCGAATAGGTTCTTCTTCGATTTCCTCTTCTTCAACCATTGTTTCAGAAATTGTTTCTTTTTCTGTTGAAATAGTCACAATTTCATCAATTTCTATCGGAGTAATTTCAGTTACTGTGATTTCTTCAGAAACTTCATCAATAACTGGATCGTTTTCCAGTCTAATAAATTCAATATCAGAAGACTCAAATTCAACGGTTGGTAAAACGGTTAATTTATCTACTTCAATTTCAGCTAATTTTGGTTCCACTTCAGGAATTTCTTCCTCAACAATTTCTTCTTTAGTTTCAATGTTTTCTTTGTCATTTTCAACTTGTGAAGGAAGTAAATGAGTTTCACTTTCAATAACTTCAATATCCATTAGCAAGGCTAACTTTTGCTCATAAATATCTTTTTCGATGATTGTAAATTCATCGGAAGTAATAAAATCAAATAAAATGCTACGATCTGTCGTGTGAGCAGCTGTTTGTTTTAGAGTGAAATTATATTTGTAACTATCTTGATTATACAATCCTTTGAGATACAACGCCCTTGCACTTTGAAAATAGGGAAAACTATCCACTACGGTTTCTAAAGCTTTTGCTTGCTTTTCGTTAACCGCATTGGGGTTATTGAGTAAGTATGTATATTCGGTTAAGTTCAAAGTTGGTTGTCTGTTGTCTTAAAAATTTATTCAAATTTATAAAAAATTAACAAGGTAAACTCACTAAATTTTATAATCTACCATTTTGCTAATGATGCATTAAAGATATCTTGTGTGATTCTTTCAAAAAGTTCAAGTTTTGCAGCGGCTAAAGTTGGCCCAATCAATTGTTGTTCTGCCGGATAATCATAGAAAAATGAAAACGATTTTTCAAAATCATCAGCTTCTTTTTTAGTATTTGTAAAACGAACCATAACCGTCATCGTTACTCTATTTTGAGCCGTTCGTTGGTCGGCAGTGGCAGTCATTGGCGAAATACGGAATCCGGTAATTTCTCCTTCATATATTAAATCGGCACCACTATTTGTTAAATTCAAATTGGTTTGATTGTTAATTAATTCTTGAAGAGCAATAGTAAAATCACGCTCAAGACCGGGTTCAATTAACTCCGCATTATTTTGAAAATAATTGACTTGAAAGGTATCTGCATCTATTTTTCCGGTTCCTGTGAAGTTGTAATATTTACAACTGTTTATGCAGATTATTGCTGTTAGAAATAGACTGTACTTGATAATTTTTTTCATGATTCTACAAATCAAATTGTTTAATTTTTCGATATAAAGTTCGCTCCGAAATACCTAATTCATCAGCCGCCGCTTTTCGTTTTCCTTTGTTTCGGTCTAATGCTTTTTTGATTAGTTCGATTTCTTTGGCATCTAAACGCAAGGTTTCTTCCTCTTCCACAGCTTCGGCAAAAAGATAATTTTGATCGTCATCTTCGTCATCAAATTCCTCTTGTTGCGAAAGGTTTTGAGTAGGAACAACACCCATTCTTGGTTCTTCAAAATCAATTTCAGTATCTTCTTTTTGACCGTATATTTTCTGAATCAGATTTTTATTGGCTTCCTGCACTTTTGCACCGCCATTTTGCATTAATTCTAACGTGAGTTTTTTCAAATCATTCAAATCGCTTTTCATATCAAAAAGCACTTTGTATAAAATTTCTCGTTCATTGCTAAAATCACTTTCCGCCTTTTTATCTTTGATAACCGCCGGAAGATTCGAACCTTCTTGCGGTAGATAAGCATATAATGTTTGGTAAGAAATGTTTCGATTGGTTTCTAAAACCGAAATCTGTTCGGCAATATTCCGCAACTGACGAATGTTTCCGCTCCAGCGATATTTCAACAATAAATCAACCGCATTGTCATCTAATTTGATGGGCGGCATTTTGTATTTCTGACTAAAATCGGCGGCAAATTTTCTAAATAATAAATGAATGTCATCTTTTCGTTCACGCAAAGGTGGCAAATTAATATCAACCGTACTCAAACGATAATATAAATCTTCACGGAATTTGCCTTTTTCAATTGCATCAAACATATTGACGTTTGTGGCTGCAACAATACGAACATTCGTTTTTTGTACTTGCGAGGAACCTACTTTGATAAATTCACCATTTTCCAACACACGAAGTAAACGAACTTGGGTTGTTAAAGGTAATTCACCTACTTCATCTAAAAAAATGGTTCCTCCATCGGCTACTTCAAAATAACCATCACGAGCACCGGTTGCACCTGTGAATGAGCCTTTTTCGTGACCGAAAAGTTCACTGTCGATAGTTCCTTCGGGAATAGCTCCACAGTTTACAGCTATATATTTTCCATGCTTTCTGTGCGAAAGGGAATGAATTATTTTTGGAATACTTTCTTTTCCAACGCCACTTTCACCGGTTACCAAAACCGAAATATCGGTAGGAGCAACCTGAATGGCTTTTTCTATCGCACGATTGAGTTTCGGATCATTTCCGATGATTTCAAATCGTTGTTTTATTGCTTGTACGGATTCCATGTTTTGTTTCAAGTTTCAGGTTTCAAGTTTCAAGTTTGGGAGTTAACCTGAAACTTGAAACCTGAAACAAAAATTAATTCATTATTTCTGAATACCCAACCGCTTCTCCAATTAATGTAGCAGCCGTACAATCGTTTATTTTTACCATCACAAAATCACCAACTTTGTAATTTTCTTTTGGAAAAACAACCACTGTGTTTTGAGAATTTCTACCGCTCCAATGCTCGGTAGATCGTTTGGATTCTTTTTCAATTAAAACTTCTACTTCTTGACCAATAAAACGTTTGGTTCTTTCTAAACCTAATTTTTGTTGTAAGTCGATGATTTCGTTTAATCGTCTTTTCTTTATTTCTTCCGGCACGTCGTCTTCCATTTTTCTGGCGGCTAATGTTCCCGGTCGTTCCGAATAAGCAAACATAAATCCGAAATCATATTTCACATATTCCATCAAACTTAAGGTGTCTTGATGATCTTCTTCTGTTTCTGTTGGAAAACCGGTAATCATATCCTGAGAAAGCGAAATGTCCGGAATAATTTCATATATTTTATCCACCAACGCCATGTATTCTTCTCGGGTGTGTTGACGGTTCATTTCTTTCAAAATTCTAGTGCTTCCGCTTTGCACCGGTAGATGAATATAATTGCAAATGTTATGGTATTTAGCCATGATTTCAATTACTTCCACATGCATATCTTGCGGATTTGATGTAGAAAAACGAAAACGCATCTTTGGAAATTGAACCGCACACATTTCAAGCAATTGAGCAAAATCAACCGCGGTAGCTTGTTGCATTTCAGTCGCTTTATCGAAATCTTTTTTCAAACCACCACCATACCATAAATAACTATCTACATTTTGACCTAAAAGCGTTACTTCTTTAAAACCTCTATCTGATAAATCTTTGATTTCTTCTAAAATACTTTGTGGTTCACGGCTTCTTTCACGTCCGCGTGTAAACGGAACTACGCAAAACGTACACATATTATCACATCCGCGAGTGATGGAAACAAATGCGTTTACGCCATTGCTGTTTAAACGAACAGGAGAAATATCGCCATACGTTTCATCTTTAGATAAAATCACATTGATGGCATCACGACCTTCTTCCACTTCTTTTAATAAGTTAGGAATGTCTTTGTATGCATCGGGACCAACGACCATGTCTACAATTTTTTCTTCTTCCAGAAATTGACTTTTTAATCGCTCGGCCATACAACCCAAAACACCCACTTTCATGGTTGGATTGATTTTTTTTACGGCATTGTATTTTTCTAAACGTTTGCGAACGGTTTGTTCAGCTTTATCACGAATAGAACAAGTGTTTACTAAAACCAAATCGGCTTCTTCCAAATTTTGGGTAGTGTTATAACCTTGTTCATACAAAATGGAAGCTACGATTTCACTATCAGAAAAATTCATCTGACAGCCGTAACTTTCTATAAAAAGCTTTTTAGTATTGCCTTCTTTTTGTTCTAAAACTAAGCTGGTTCCTTGCTTGTTTTCTTCTATTATCTTCTCCATAATCGATTTTATCTGAAATCAGTCTGCAAAGATAATACTAAAAATGAAAATGTGACAAGATGGCAGATGTTGTTTAACAAAATATTACCTCAAAAAAATAATTTAAAGCCTCATTTTATTTTCCAAAAAACAATAATTAAAAAAAAACCATACTTTTGTTGCCAAACAAACATGTACATGGCAAAGAATTTAGTTATCGTTGAGTCACCGGCAAAAGCAAAAACAATCGAAAAATTTTTAGGAAGCGATTATCAGGTAGAGTCCAGTTATGGGCACATTGCCGATCTTCCGTCTAAAGAAATTGGGGTTGATGTAGAGAATAATTTTAAACCCAAATATGAAGTTTCTGCTGATAAAAAAGCTTTAGTGAGCAAACTCAAAACGTTATCTAAAAATGCTGAAATGGTCTGGCTAGCGAGTGATGAAGACCGAGAGGGAGAAGCAATTTCATGGCATTTGGCCGAAGAATTAAAGCTAGATCCCAAAAAAACCAAGCGAATTGTTTTTCATGAAATTACTAAATCTGCCATTCAAAAAGCAATTGAAAATCCACGTTCTATTGATTATAATTTAGTAAATGCCCAACAAGCCCGAAGAGTTTTAGACCGTTTGGTGGGTTATGAATTATCTCCCGTTTTGTGGAAAAAAGTAAAAGGCGGTCTGTCTGCCGGACGTGTGCAATCGGTTTCTGTTCGTTTGATTGTAGAAAGAGAACGTGAAATTCAAGAGTTTAATGCTCAAGCCTCTTATTCGGTAACAGCAGAGTTTGCCAATGAAGCAGGAAAAACCTTCAAAGCCAAATTGCCAAAGAATTTTTCAACTAAAAAAGAAGCAGAAGATTTTCTTCAAAAAAATATTGGTTCTATATATAAGGTATCGGATTTAGAAACAAAACCTACCAAAAAATCTCCGGCTGCTCCTTTTACAACTTCTACGTTGCAACAAGAAGCAGCTCGAAAATTATATCTTCCTGTTGGAATAACCATGCAAATTGCACAACGTTTGTATGAAGCGGGACATATAACGTATATGAGAACAGACAGCGTCAATCTTTCCCAAGAAGCGATGGCTGCAGCTCAAGCTGAAATTACTCATTCGTATGGAAAAGAATTCAGCAAACCAAGAAACTTTACAAGCAAGGCAAAAGGTGCTCAGGAAGCTCACGAAGCGATTCGTCCAACGGACATGTCAAAGCATACCTTAAATATAGACAGAGATCAAGCACGTTTATATGATTTGATTTGGAAAAGAACGTTGGCTTCGCAAATGAGTGATGCAGAATTGGAACGTACCAACGTGAAAATTGAAGCTAATAATCATAACGAACATTTTGCAGCTACCGGAGAAGTTATCAAGTTTGAAGGTTTCCTAAAAGTATATTTAGAAGGAAATGATGAAGATGATGAAGAACAAGAAGGAATGTTGCCAGCGATGAAAATCAACGAACGTTTGACTAATAATTATATTACTGCAACAGAACGTTTTTCACGACCAGCAAGTAGATATACCGAAGCTTCTTTGGTTAAAAAGTTGGAAGAACTTGGAATTGGAAGACCATCAACCTATGCACCAACTATTTCAACCATCATTAATAGAAATTATGTTGAAAAAGGAAGTTTTGAAGGGCAAGAACGAAAATACAATCAACTAACTTTAAAAGGAAACGACGTTAAATCGGTAGTTTTAACTGAAAATGCTGGTTCTGACAAAGGAAAATTGGTTCCGACCGACATTGGAATAATTGTAAATGACTTTTTGGTAAAGAATTTCTCTACCATCTTAGATTATAATTTCACTGCAAAAGTGGAACAAGATTTTGATGAAATTGCCGAAGGGAATGAAGATTGGACAAAAATGATGCGAGATTTCTACAATCATTTTCATCCGATTGTTAAAAATGTTGAAGAAAATGCCGATAGAGAAAGTGGTGAACGTATATTAGGTAAAGATCCAAAAACAGGAAAGCCGGTTTCTGTTCGTTTAGGAAAATTTGGTCCGATGGCTCAAATTGGTGATATTGATGATGAAAACAAAGTTTTTGCAAGCTTAGGAACTGATCAAAATATCGGGACTATTACTTTAGAAGATGCGTTGAATTTATTTTTATTACCAAAAAATTTAGGTACATATAAAGGAGAAGAAGTAGAGGTGAATAATGGTCGTTTTGGACCTTATGTTCGTTTTGGTAAGACATTTGTTTCGTTGCCAAAAGGCGAGGATCCTTTGGATGTGACTTTAGAAAGAGCACAAGAGTTGATTGATGAAAAAAATCAAGCCGATGCTCCAATTGGAGAATATGAAGGATTGCCGATTCAAAAAGGTGTTGGTCGATTTGGTCCTTTTATCAAGTGGAACGGCATGTTTATTAATGTGAGTAAAAAATACAATTTTGATAAATTATCGCAATCCGATTTAGTTGAATTGATTGAAGATAAGCAACAAAAAGAAATTGATAAAGTTATTCATGATTGGAAAACCGAAGGGATTAAAGTTGAAAAAGCCCGTTGGGGTCGTTCGGTTATTACCAAAGGAAAAATTAAAATTGAATTGAGCAAAGATGTCGATGCAGAAAAATTAACGTTGGCTCAAGTGCAAGAATTAATTGAAAAGAAAGCCCCAGCTAAAAAAGCTCCGGCAAAGAAAACTCCAGCCAAAAAGGCACCCGCAAAAAAAGCACCGGTAAAAAAGAAATAATTTATGGCATTTGATTTTTTAGAGCCTGTTGAGGCATCGGTTTTAGACTTTGTAGAAAATCTAAATTCGCAAACGCTTGGAAAAAAAACGGTATTTCATACCAAGGAAGATTTTCCGGATTTAAATAAAATTAAAATTGCTATAGTTGGTGTTTTAGAGAATAGAGGAAGTAGTTCTTCTGAAAATGTTGATTTAAGCTTTGTAAGAAAAGAATTTTATACACTTTATCCGGGCAATTGGCATTCAACTATTGCAGACTTAGGAGATATTCCGCAAGGAAATTCGCAAGAAGATACGTATTATGCAGTTTCAAAAATTGTTTCAGAATTAATTAAGAAACAGATTGTTCCCATTGTTATTGGTGGTTCTCAGGATTTAACTTATGCAATGTACCGCAGTTATGACAATTTGGATCAAATGGTTAATTTGGTTACAATTGATAATAAATTTGATTTTGGGAAAGATGAAGCAAGAAATACTTCCGATTCGTATCTTTCTAAGATAATTATTAATGAACCAACCAATCTTTTTAATTATAGTAATTTGGGTTTTCAAACCTATTATAATTCACAAGAAGAGATTGATTTAATCGAAAAATTGTACTTCGACGCCTATCGTTTGGGGGAAGTAAGTTCTAATCTTTCGTTGGCAGAGCCCGTTTTTAGAGACGGCGATATCGTTTCCGTAGATTTAACAGCCATAAAATCAGCAGATTCAGGAAATTTTGTTACTTTTACACCAAATGGTTTTAACGGTAAGGAAATTTGTGCTTTATCACGGTATGCAGGATTAAGTGATAAAGTTTCTTCATTTGGAATATTTAATCACAATAATTTGACGAATGAAAGCGTTTTGATAGCTCAAATTATATGGTATTTTCTAGAAGGATATAATTTTAGATCGCTAGAATACCCAAATTTGAATCAGAATATATTTTTAAAATATATCGTTCCTGTTGACGACATTGAATTGATATTTTTTAAGAGTCCGAAAACAGAAAGATGGTGGATAGAAATACCATTTATTTCAAATGTTAATAATAAATTAAAAAAAAATACGTTATTGCCCTGTACGCATGAAGATTATTTGCGAGCTTGCGACCAAGAAATACCTGAAAGATGGTGGAAAGCACAACGAAAGAATCTGGTATAATTAAAGATATAATCTTACAAAAATAATAAAAAGATGCATTTCATCGACAAAATGTGTATTTTATCGATTTTTTTCTTTTTAGATTTGAAGAATATATTTAGTTTTGACACAGAAAATAAATTTTACAATAAATAATTGCATTTTTAAAAAATTATAAATAGGTTTACGGCCTTAAAAATTCGAGTACATGATAACCCAAATTTATATGAAGAAGTTCATCGCATTATCAACGATTTTAGTTACACTGGTTAGCTGCGGTTCTAGTGACAAGGGAGAACTTGTAGGAGTTCAAGGAAAAAAATGGCATCCAGAGAAACCTTATGGAATGACATTAATTCCTGGCGGAGCATTTATTATGGGTAAATCAGATGATGATTTAGCTAACGTGCAAGATGCACCAACTAAAACGGTAACTGTTCGTTCATTCTATATGGATGAAACAGAGATTACAAATAGTGAGTACCGTCAATTTGTTGAGTGGGTTAAAGATTCTACTATTAGAATGAAATTAGCTATTCTTGCAGACGAAATGGGACAAACTTCAACTGGTAACGCCGGAAAAAAAGGTGGTGGTAGCATAGGTGATTATGCTTTTGCTGACGCAGATCCCGATAAAATGACTCCTTACGACAAATATATGTATGAAAATTACTATAGTATTGGTACGGACGATGATCAATTTGCCGGTAGAAAATTGAACAGAAAAGTAAAATTGATTAAAGAAACTTCAAAATATCCTGATGAATATTACGTAGAAGTAATGGATTCAATGTATTTGCCTGCTGCAGAATCATACAACGGTTTGAGAACAATCGATGTAAATAAATTAGAATTCAGCTATACTTGGATGGATATTCAAGCGGCTGCAAAAGCTAAAACAGGAAAAAGATCAGACTTCATCAGAAAAGAAAAAGTAATGGTTTATCCAGATACAACTTCTTGGATTAAAGATTTTGCTTATTCATATAATGAGCCAATGCACAACGATTATTTTTGGCATCAAGCTTACAGTGATTATCCTGTGGTGGGAGTTAAATGGACTCAAGCCAAAGCGTTTTGTGCATGGAGAACATTAAACAAAAATACATACAGAAAGAAAAAGAAACAAGAATTTGTAAACTCTTTCCGTTTGCCAACAGAGGCAGAATGGGAGTATGCTGCCAGAGGTGGTTTAGAATCTGCAACATATCCATGGGGAAGTTTATATGCTAAAAACGACAGAGGTTGTTATTTGGCTAACTTCAAACCAAACAGAGGAGATTATGCGGCAGATGAGGCTTTGTACACCGTAGAAGCAAAATCATATGAACCAAATAATTATAACTTATACAACATGTCTGGTAACGTTTCAGAGTGGACAGATTCTTCTTATGATGCTGCTGCTTATGAATATGTTTCAACAATGAATCCTACAGTAGGTGACTTGAAAAATAAACGTAAAGTTATTCGTGGTGGTTCTTGGAAAGATGTTGCTTACTTCCTTCAAGTAAGTACAAGAGATTATGAGTATGCTGATTCTGCTAGAAGCTACATCGGATTCAGAACTGTTCAAGATTATATGGGAACACAAACCACTGGAAACAGAATGACAGGAAGATCAAAATAAACCAACAAATTAGAATTTTTAACCAACTTTATATTAATTAACTTAACTAACTAAAATTTATTATTATGGCACTTTTAAGTAAAAAAACAATGAACTTTGCTTATGGAATGGGAGCTGCGGTTGTTATCGTAGGAGCATTATTCAAAATTATCCACTTTGAAATCGGACCTTTAACAGGAAACGTGATGTTAACTATCGGTCTTGTTACTGAAGCTATCATTTTCGCATTATCTGCCTTCGAACCAGTTGACAACGAATTAGATTGGTCTTTAGTATACCCTGAATTAGCTGGTGGCGAAGCCAAAGAAAAAGGGAAAAAAGAAGAAGCTAAAGATGCTCAAGGTTTATTATCTCAAAAATTAGATGCAATGTTGAAAGAAGCTAAAGTTGACGGTGAGTTAATGACAAGCTTAGGAAACAGCATCAAAAACTTTGAATCAGCTGCAAAAGGAATTGCTCCAACAGTAGATTCAATGGTAGGTCAGAAAAAATATAGCGAAGAATTATCTATGGCTGCTGCTCAAATGGAATCTTTAAATAGTTTATATAAAGTTCAATTAGAAAGTGCTTCAAGAAATGCAGAAGCTAACAAAGAAATTGCTGACAATGCTTCTAAATTAAAAGACCAAATGCAAGCTATGACAGCTAATATTGCTTCCTTAAACAATGTTTATGGTGGAATGTTGTCTGCAATGGGAAATAAAGGATAATTAGTTTTATCAATTTAACAAACAATTTAAAAAACTAATTAGAAATGGCAGGAGGAAAATTAACCCCTAGACAGAAGATGATTAACCTGATGTACTTGGTTTTCATCGCGATGTTGGCACTTAACATGTCAAAAGAAGTACTATCGGCATTTGGATTATTTAATGAAAAATTTGAAAAATCGAATATTGCTGCGGTACAAACTAATCAACAAATCTTAGATGCTTTAAAACAAAAAGCTACTGATGATGCTGCCAACTTTGCTGAGCCGAAGAAAGTAGCTGATAAAGTGGTAGCACTAACAAAATCATTCTATGATTATGTTGGTAGTTTAAAAGCCGGTATAACAGAAGGTGTTGAGGTAGATGAAGAAACAGGTAAACTTCCTTACGAAGCAATGGATAAAGCAGATGCTATTGACTATACATGGTTCAAAGGTGATGGTTATACTGATAAAGGTAAAGAGGTTTTAGCTACGATCAACAAGTATAGAGAAGACATGAAAGCTGCAATTGGAAAAGACAAAAAATATTCTCCAATTATTGCCGATTTAGAATCAAAGTTTAATACTGATGATGTTAAAAACAAAGAAGGAATTACTGTTCCATTCTTAGATTATCATTACAGAGGTTTTCCTGGAATTGCATCATTAACTAAGCTATCTGCAATGCAAAGTGATGCTAAAACTGCTGAGTCAAATGTGTTAAATGCATTGATTGGTAATACAGCTATCGCACAAGCTTCTATGAGTAAATATAAAGCGATTGTAGTTTTAGATAAAAATGCATTCTTCCAAGGTGAAACAGTAACTGGTAGAGTTGTTTTGGGTCGTTATGATGATTCAACAGTTCCTACTAAAGTTGTAGTAAACGGAAATAATGTGCCAATTGAAAACGGTCAAGCTATTATTAAGTTTGGTGCCGGTAGCATTGGAGAGCAAAAAATTAATGGTGAATTTACCTTTATGGAAGATGGTAAACCAGTGCCAATTCCAATTGAAGGAAACTATGTTGTAGTTCCTCAACCAAAAGAAGCAACAATTTCTGCTGACAAAATGAATGTTGTTTATAGAGGTGTTGTAAACCCAATGACTATTTCTTTCGCCGGAGTTTCTGACACTGATGTAACCGCATCAGGTCCAGGTTTAAGTAGAGCTTCCGGAACAGGAAAATATAACATGAGCCCAGGTCAAGGTACTGAAGCTGTAATCAACGTTACTGCTAAATTGCCAGGAGGAAAAACGGCAAGTTCTAAAAAAGTATTCAGAATCAAAGGTATTCCTGCACCAGTAGGAACTATCGGTGGAGAAATGTATGGTGCAAAAGGTCAAAAATCGCGATTAGCTGTTTCTCAAATTGGTGCTAAACTTCCTGATTTTGATTTTGATGTTAATTTAACGGTTACTGGTTTTACATTTAAAGCTCCAGGTCAAGCTGCAGTAATTGTAAATGGTAATAGAGTAAATTCTCAATGTGAAGCTGCAATGGCTAGAGCATCAAGAGGAGATGCAGTAACTATTACTGACATTAAAGTAAAATTAGAAGGTTCTAACATTATGTTGCCTAGAACAGCACCTATCGTTTACGAAATACAATAATTTTAATACTGCCACGTTATTTATAAATAACCTACAAAAGAATAAAGATGAAGTTAAATACAATAGTAGCATGTTTGTCAATCTTGTTTGTTTCGCAAATGAGTCATGCACAGTCAAATCTGTTAAATGCAAAAACACCGGAAGAAATTGGTAAAAAAACTGCCGCTCAAATGGAGGCAGATAATGACAAGCCACTTCAATATGGCTATGTTCATGACAGAGATGTATTGATGGGTAAAATGGTTTGGGAAATCATCGATTTAGATGAGAGAGTTAATTTCCCTCTTTATTTTCCTGTTGATACTGCTAATATTGGCAAAGATAGACGATCTTTATTTGACGTGTTATTGAAAGAGATTAAGTCTGGTAGAATCACAGAAGTTTATTACGATGATTATTTCAATTCTAAAAAGACTTTGTCAGATATGTCATCTTCATTTACTTATATTGATACAACAAATGCAGGTAGAGAAGAAATTAATACTTACTTCGATGATTATAAATCTGGAGCCAAAGTTCTAGATCCTCAGTATATCGATAAAAGAGAGTTAGGTTCTATTGACGTATCTGGATACAAAATCAAAGGATATTGGTATTTTGATAAACGTCAAGGTGAAATGAAATACCGTTTATTAGGTATTTGTCCGGTTTCCCCTGAAGCTAGAGAGGTGGGTACTGATAATCCTGATGTAATCGAATTGTTTTGGGTGTATTTCCCATCAACAAGAGATGTATTACACGAATGGAAAGCATTCAACGATAAGAACTCGGCTATGCCAATCACGTTTGACCACTTGTTAAACTCGCGTCGCTTTAGTGGTGTGATTTACAAAGAAGAAAATGTGTACGGAGATAGACAAATTCAAGAATACATGAAGGATAACGCTCTTAATCAACTTTTAGAATCTGAAAGAGTGAAAGAGAAAATCAGAAACTTTGAACAAGATATGTGGAATTACTAATTCCAAAAATTAAATAACAAAAAACTCTTACTTCACGGTAAGAGTTTTTTATTTTTGCACTATGACAGATTATTTACTTGTTGGTGCCGGTCTAGCCGGAATAGCCTTTGCCGAAATCGCTCTGCAAAACAACAAATCAATTCACATTTTTGATAACAAATCGCAAAACTCGTCCACGATTGCTGGAGGTTTGTATAATCCGGTTATTTTAAAACGATTTAGCGAAGTATGGCGTTCCCAAGAACAAGTTGATTTAGGTAATCAATTTTATACTCAACTCGAAGAAAAACTGAAAGTAAAATTAGATAATAAAATTCCAATTTATCGAAAGTTGTATTCCGTTGAAGAACAAAACAATTGGTTCATAGCATCTGATAAACCAAACCTAGCTCCATTTATTTCACCAAAAATTAGTTTTGATAAATATGAAGGTATCACTTCTCCATTTGGTTTTGGAGAAGTATTGCAATCAGGATATGTTGACACAGCCTCATTATTAAAAAATTATCACGCTTATTTAGTCGAATCAAATCTTTTACAATTCGATGTATTTCAATATAAAGATTTAATTATAAAAGAAGATTTCATCGAATATAAAAATCACCTATACAAAAACGTCATCTTTGCAGAAGGATTCGGAATACATTCAAATCCGTATTTTTCAAATTTGCCGCTAGACGGAACAAAAGGTGAATTGTTAATCATCAAATCAAAAGAATTAAAACTAGATGTAATTCTAAAATCATCCGTCTTTATAATTCCTTTAGGAAATGATTTGTTCAAAGTAGGAGCAACCTATAATTGGGAAGATAAAACCGCAACACCAACCGAAGAAGGCAAAAACGAACTTTTATCTGACCTCAAATCGCTTCTTACCGCAGAATTTGAAGTAATCGAGCATTTAGCAGGCGTAAGACCAACCGTTAAAGACAGACGACCAATGTTAGGAACACATCCAAAACATCCAAAATTACACGTCCTAAATGGCTTAGGGACACGTGGCGTGATGCTTGCTCCCGATATGGCAAAAATGTTATTTGAGAATATTGAAAATGAAATTCCTTTGGATAAAGAAATAGACATCAAACGTTTTAAAAAAATCAGTTGGGATTAATGCTTAGTTTCTTTCCAATTTTTGTCATAATGAACAAACATATTAATCCAAATATTTCTCGCTAAACGCAAAATGATCGGAAAACCAAGAATCAATGTTGCAACAATCGCAATAAAAGAATGAATTAAACCAAGACCAAAAAAAACATTGGCGATGATAAAAGCAGCAACGCCAAAAGCAATACTTAATCCGTAGCTCACATACATTGCACCATAAAAAAAGGATGGTTCCATTTTATATCGTGTACCACAATGGCTACAAGTTTCGTGCATTTCAAAAATTTTACCCATTTTAAATGGATTTTTTTCCAAATACATACTTTCTTCGTGGCATTTTGGACAACTTCCTGTTAAAATGCTATTCAGTTTGGATCCTTTTTTTAACATTTGCAAAAATTTTATACAAAGGTACCATTTATACATATCATCCTTTGTAACATTTGTAACAATATTATGCTAAATATACACAATTTATCGGTCTCCTTTGGAGGAACATTTTTATTTGAAGAAGTCACTTTCCGTCTCGGATCAGGTGACAGAGTTGGACTAGTGGGAAAAAATGGTGCCGGTAAATCAACGATGCTCAAAATTCTGGCAGGCGATTTCAAACCTGATTCCGGAAGTATCGCCACCGAAAAAGAAGTAAAAATGGGTTTTCTTCGTCAAGACATCGATTTTGAACAAGGAAGAACCGTTTTAGAAGAAGCCTATCAAGCCTTCGAAGAAATCAAAAAAACCGAAAGGAGAATTGATGAAATCAACCATCAATTAGCCACTAGAACCGATTATGAAAGTCAAACCTATTCTGAATTAATCGACGAATTAAGCGATGTAAATCATCATTACGAAGTTTTAGGCGGTTATAATTATGTGGGCGATACCGAAAAAATTCTCCTAGGTTTAGGTTTCAAACGCGAAGATTTTGAAAATCAAACCGAAACTTTTTCAGGTGGATGGCGAATGCGAATTGAATTAGCCAAATTACTTTTGCAATCCAACGATATTTTGCTTCTCGATGAGCCAACCAACCACCTCGATATCGAAAGTATCATTTGGTTAGAGGGATTTTTACGCAATTTTCCCGGAGTAGTTGTGATTGTTTCGCACGATAAAATGTTTTTGGACAATGTAACCAATCGAACCATCGAAATTTCACTCGGAAAAGCCTACGATTTCAACAAACCGTATTCACAATATTTAGTTTTAAGAGAAGAAATTCGCGAAAAGCAATTGGCTACCCAAAAAAACCAAGCCAAAAAAATTGAAGAGACCGAAAAATTAATCGAAAAATTTAGAGCCAAAGCTTCCAAAGCATCAATGGCTCAATCGTTAATTAAAAAACTAGATAAAGTAGAGCGAATTGAAGTGGATGAAGACGATAATTCAGTGATGAATATTTCTTTTCCCGTTTCGCAAACGCCCGGTCGAGTAGTCATCGAAGCCGAAAATGTAACCAAAGCTTATGGCGATAAAACCATTCTAAAAGACATTTCGTTATTGGTTGAACGTGGAAGTAAAATCGCTTTCGTTGGTCAAAATGGTCAAGGAAAATCAACGTTTATCAAAGCCATCGTCAACGAATTCAAATACCAAGGCTCAATAAAACTCGGACATAACGTGCAATTGGGTTATTTTGCCCAAAATCAAGCCGAGTATTTAGACGGAGAAATCACGTTGTTAGAAACGATGGTAAACGCCGCAACCGACAGCAATCGTTCGAAAGTTCGCGATATGTTAGGTTCATTTTTGTTCCGTGGCGATGACGTAGAAAAAAAGGTGAAAGTACTTTCCGGAGGCGAGCGAAACCGTCTGGCTTTGTGTAAATTATTGCTCCAGCCAATCAACGTTTTACTGATGGATGAGCCAACCAATCACTTAGATATTAAATCAAAAAACGTTCTAAAAGCGGCTTTAAATAAATTTGAAGGAACCTTATTGTTGGTTTCTCACGACAGGGATTTTCTTCAAGGAATGGCTAACACGGTCTATGAATTCAAAGACCAAAAAATCCGTGAATATTTGGGCGATATCAACTTCTTCTTGGAACAACGCAACGCGATGAATATGCGTGAAATCGAGAAAAAAGATGTGGTTGCCAACACAAATTCTAACAAAGATTCAAAATCCATTTCCTACGAAGACCAAAAGAAAAGCAAATCGCTTCAAAACCGTTTGAGTAAAATCGAAAGCCAAATCAAGCAACTCGAAATCGACATTCAAAACGACGACAAAGCCTTGGCTTCCAATTACGACAAACACGTTGAAGATGCCAATTTCTTTGTGGCTTACAACAAGAAAAAACAAGAATTAGACAAATTATTAGAAGACTGGGAAGTAGTTCAGGGCGAAATTGATGCTATGTAGCCAATCCAGCTTTCCGTTCCAAGTTTTTATGTTTTTTGCCAAAAATTTATCAGGGTTACAAGAGCTTCCGTTGGTCGCTTTGTAACCCTGTAAATTTTAAGGCAAAAAACACAAAAAGCTTTCCACTGCAATCTGGGCTAGGGGTTGCGGGTTTGAAAGTTACGGGTTGCGGGTTTCGAGTTTCAAGTCACTTTAACTAATACAAGTTTTCATAAGCTTTGTGCCTTTCTTTCTTTGTGGCAAAAAAGTCACTGTCTTAGTCTAGTTTTGTCATTCTGAAAGATGACGAAGTCGAAAAAAGACACGAGCGATAGCGAACTGGCGAAGCAATCTCCCGCCTAGGCGGGCAAAACCCGTAACCCGCAACTTTCAAACCCGCAACTATTTAAACGGATTTCGTTCCTTCCACTCCGTCTCCGGTTCCAAATAACAAAACAACTGCTCCATTTTTCGATTAATCAACCCATTCGAATGCTGAATGTAGCCCACCATTTCCTCCGGTTTTGCACCCACCGAACTTTTGATTTCCAAAGCAGTTCTGGCAAAAATAATTTCCTTAAAACCTTTATTAATCGAATACGCAATCATATCATACAACATATTCAAATACAACATTTTTTCCCGCTGAATGGTTTCGTCATAACCTAAAAAATAGGTGTCCATCTGACTTCCGTTTTTTATCAACGTATTAAAACCGATTAGTTTTTCATTTTCAAAATAACCATAAAACAAGAATTTATCTTTCAGTTGTGATTTCATTACGCCAAAATGATTCTTAGCCAAAAAGAACGTATTGAACGGAGCATTTTTTGCCACGTGAAAATACAATTCATAAATTGTATCCTCCTGAGCAATAATTTCTTCCAAATTCATTTTTCGTTTTTCAATTCCTTCGGCTTTTTTACGGCAACGTTTGTATTGATCACGGTATTTTTTAGATAACGAAGCAATGTAATCATCAAAGGTCAACCAATTTTCAGAAACCTTGAAAACCATATTCGGTTGTGTAGAAAATTGATAAAACGGTTCAAATTCTTTCTCAGGAAAATGATTGATTTCAGTTTTATCAAAATCTTTATAAGTTGTCAAATGAACTTTTTTGCCTCTTTTTTTCAAAATCAACTTAATTTCCAATTCAGCTTGACGAAGTAATTCAATTCCTTTCTCTATTTCAATTTCATCCGAAAAAGAAAAAGCATTTTGACCCGTTAACATATTATTTCCAATAAATAAAACGTGTGAACAGAAATTTTTGAAAATAAAATTCCGAACTGCTGTCTTAACACATTTATCTCTTTCTCCGAATGATTCCAATTTGTTCAAATCCAAAAATTGAGCAAGAGCAATTCCGACTAATTTATCATTTTTGTAAAAACTGATAAAAAAGCAATCCATATTTTTGGGTTTAGACTGTTCTAAAACAGCTAAATATTCTCTCGCCAAAAAGATATTTGATGTGGCTAATGCATTCCAATCGATTGGCAAATCATTAGTTGAAGTAACTATTTTGAACAAACAGGAAGATTCCAAATGAAGAATGTTATTTTAAGCCATAAAGTTAAAGTTTGAAAAAGAATAATAAATGTTATTTAACTTTATATAAATAAAAAAAAATGAAAACATTTACTGAAAAAACGATTCAAGATGAACTTGAACAATTAAACGATTGGAAATTTAAAAATAATTCCATCCAAAAAGAATTTGAATTTAAAGATTTTTCTAAAGCTTTAGCATTTATTGTCCAAATAGGGATTTTTGCCGAAAAGCAAAATCACCATCCGGAAATTAAAAATGTGTACAACAAAGTTTCGCTCCGATTAACGACGCACGATAGCGATGGTGTAACCGAAAAAGATATTAAATTGGCGTTAGCTATTGATAAAATTTAAACCCAACCGCAAACAATTGCTCCCATAATTGTCATCACTACAATCCAATAACCGCTATGGATAAGAATATACTTCCACGATTTTCTTTCAAACAATCCATTGATAGCAATTAGCGGAAATGCGAGGAATAATCCGGACATTGATCCATGCAAAGCTCCATGTTTAAATGTTCTGAAAGCTGTGCCGTAGTCTGCCATGAATGCTGAGTAAGATGGTAAAGCAGTATCTACTAATTGCGGCCCGCCAATCATTCCTAACGCACCAAATTGATGAATGGTTAAAAGTTGCATGACCATGCCAATCATGACGGAAAAAATGTAAGTTAGCCCAAAAATTTTAACCATACTACCTTTTTTCAAATCTTCTTCGGTTAAGCCGGTTTCTTTCATCCAAGCCTTTCCAAACAAAGGACCATACCAAATAAATCCAACAAGCAATGTGGTTAATGCGGCCACAAAAACAGGGTAAAAGTTCATTTCCATACGATAAGAGTTTTTGATTATTGACTCAAATGTAGAATTTTATTAAATAACTTGTTATAGAAATGATAAAAAAAACTATTGAAAATTATTAAAAAGACAAACTTCCAGCCAATTCTCTTAAGCTGATTTCAGATTGTTTAGTCTGCAATTCTGCCGATGATAGACGAATTACAGCATTGCCATAATTTTCTTGAGCAGTTCGAAATTCAATCGGAGCAACTGACCCAATTTTGAATTTTTCTAACGTGATTTCTAAATTTTGTTTGGCAATTCCTTCATTTTTTCTTTCTAATTCAAGTAATGAAAGATTTGATAGATAGGATTGATATAACGTTGCCAATTGTGATTGAACGATTTGAGCTTGTCTTTCAATTTGCAATTGTGTATTTTCTAATTGAATTTTGGCTACTTTTTCGTTTCGGTTCTGATTGAAACCGTCAAATATATTTAGAGTTGCCGAAAAACCATACACAAAATTTCGTCCGGTAGATTCGGTAACGAAACCAAACGGTGTTTGCGAACGAATTAAATTATAACCACCTAAAAGACTAACTGTGGGAAAACGATTGGCTTTGACTTGCTTCAATTCATATTCCTGAATTTTTTTGTTTATGTATTGAATTTGAAGTTGTGGATTTTGCTTTTCTGCAGATGAAAGAAGATCCGGTAATAATAGTGAACTATCTATCGAAATAACATCTGAAACTTTAAAATCGGTATCTAAAGGACGAACCAAAAGCTCATTTAACGTTACTTTTGAAATGCTATATTGTTCATTTAATTGAATTTTGGCAGATAAATCCGCATTCAAATCAACTTCTGCATTCAACACTTCTAATTTAGAAGCTTTTCCGATTGTAAGACGATTTTTAGCTGTTTTCAAACGAAATTCAGAAACAGAAATAATGCTGTCAATCATTTTAAGTTGTTGCTGTTGAGTGGATAATGTGAAATACGTTTGATAAACAGCACTTACTCTACTCAAAACTGAAAGTTTTAATTCAGTGGCTCCTAAGTTTTGCAATTCTTTTAGCTGATTATGACGAGCAAACATTCGAAAACCATCAAAAATGGTCCATTCTATTCCAACACCATAATTAATATTTACGTTTTGAGCACCGTCAATTTCAATTTCGTTACCACTTGCTTGTGTTTGAGTCTGGTTTAAAATAGTGTTATTGTTAGTAACGGTACCATTAATATTAGGAAGCATTCCGGCATTTCCAATAGTCACATTTTCTTGATCAATTCTCAATTCATTTTTAGCGATGCGAATATCAAAATTGTTTTCAAGTGTTAGGGAAACCGCTTCTTCAAGTGTTAAAACAGGTTGAATTTGACTCCACACCGGAAATCCAATCAAGAAAATTATATAGGATAGAAGTATTTTTTTCATAACTAATTTAAACAGATTCTTTATCGTATTGGTCTAAATTATCAAACTCTGGACGATGTTTTTTCTCTCTTGACCACATTAAATAAACGGCCGGAATTACATAGAGAGTCAAAATTAACGAGAAAATTGTTCCGCCTACAATTACAATTCCCATTCCCATTCTACTTTGAGAAGCTGCTCCAATGGAAACTGCAATTGGCATCGCACCTAACGCTAGTGTTAAACTTGTCATTAAAATGGGTCGCAATCGTGACTCGGAAGCTTCCATTACGGCATCGTATTTGGATTTTCCCTGTTCGCGTAATTGGTTGGCAAATTCTACAATCAGAATTCCGTTCTTAGTTACCAAGCCAATCAGCATGACGGTACCAATTTGACTAAATATATTCCAAGTTTGACCGAATAACCATAGTGAAAATAAAGCTCCGGCAACAGCCATTGGAACAGTTAAGATGATGATAAACGGATCAATAAAACTTTCAAATTGTCCGGCTAAGATGAGGAAAATCAACAATAAAGCTAATCCAAATGCAAACATTGTATTTGAACTACTTTCAGCAAAATCGCGTGATTCTCCACCTAGGTCGGTTGTAAACGTTTCGTCTAATACTTTTTCTTTGATGCGTTCCATGGCTTCAATTCCATCACCAATACTTTTTCCGGGAGCTAATCCGGCCGAAACGGTAGCCGACATATATCGATTATTATGGAATAATTGTGGTGGACTGCTTTGTTCTTCAATTGTTACAACATTATCCAATTGGATTAATTCTCCTGATCTGTTTCGAACAAAAATTGCTGCTAAGTCTAATGGTTGATCACGATCTTTTTGATCAAATTGACCAATGACTTGGTATTGTCTTCCATTCATTAAAAAATAACCAAAACGTTGACCACTCAAAGAAAGTTGAATGGTTTGTGCTACGTCTAAAACAGAAACGCCTAATGATTCTGCTTTTTCACGGTTAATGGTAATGTAAATTTCAGGTTTATTGAATTTCAAATTCACATCCGTAATCGAAAAAGTCGGGTCTTTGGATGCTTCTTCCATAAATTCCGGAATTTTTTCTTCGAGCATTTGAAAGTTTTTTGCTTGAATTATAAATTGAACTGGCAAACCACCACGACGATTTACAGAAATAGTAGGTTGTTCTGAAACAGATGTTTTGGCATCGTTGTACCCTTTGGTTAAACCGGTCAATTTTTGTGCAATTTCTTTTTGCGAACGTTCTCTATCTGCAGGGTCAACTAACGAAAGTCGAGCAAATCCACGATTGACAGAACCGGCACTAAATCCGGGTGAAGTAACAATTAAACTCACGTTTTTTTCAGGAATAGAATCGGTAATTAGTTGTGAAACATCTTGCATAAAACGGTCCATATAATCATAGGTTGCACCTTCTGGTCCGGTTACATTCAATAAAATCATACTTCTATCGTCATACGGTGCTGTTTCTTTTTGTAACGTAACGTAAAATAAAGCCGAAAGTCCTAAACAAATAATCAAAATAGGAAAGCTCAACCATTTTTTCTTCATGAATTTTTCTAATGTCGAAGCATAACCTTTATTTAAGTTTTCATAAAAAGGTTCTGTCATTTCATAAAACTTGGAACGTTTTTGTTTTCCGCCTTTCATCAAATAAGCATTTAGCATTGGCGTTAAACTCAATGATACAAAGGCAGAAATGAGCACGGCTGCTCCAATGACAATGCCAAATTCTCGGAATAATCGTCCCACAAAACCTTCTAAAAATATAATTGGTAAAAAAACGGCAGCCAATGTAATTGAGATAGAAATGACGGCAAAAAATATTTCATTCGAACCTTTGATTGCCGCTTCTATAGGCGACATACCTTCTTCTACTTTTTTGAAAATGTTTTCAGTTACTACAATTCCATCATCCACGACCAGTCCGGTTGCTAAAACAATCGCTAATAAAGTCAGTACGTTAATGGAAAATCCACAAATATACATAATGAAAAAAGTTGCCATCAAAGAAACCGGAATATCGATTAATGGTCGAATAGCAATTGCCCAATCTCTAAAAAATAAATAGATTACTAATGTCACTAAAATTAATGCAATTAATAATGTTTCGGCAACTTCGTGAATCGCTTTTTTAATAAAAAGTGTCGTATCAATGGCTACATTAAGTTCGAAATCGCCGGGTAATTCTTTCTTTAATTGTTCGTATTGTTTGTAAAATTCTTCCGAAATATCAAGGTAATTTGTTCCCGGTTGCGGGGTTACAGCCAATCCAATCATAGTTTGACCGGAATCGCTCAATCGTGTTTCTAAGTTTTCGGCTTCTAAACTGGCTTTGGCAACATCACTCAATCGAACAATTTTATCGCCTTCGGATTTTACAATTATATTATTAAAATCTTCTTCGTTTGAGAGATTTCCTAATGTTTTTACCGTTAATTCAGTATTGTTTCCCGTTAATTTTCCGGAAGGAAGTTCAACATTTTGACTGCTTAATGCGTTTAAAACATCAGAAGCAGTACAACCATAAGCCGATAATTTGACAGGGTCTATCCATAATCGCATGGCGTATTTTCGTTCTCCCCAAATTCGAACGCTACTAACTCCGGGAATGGTTTGCAAGCGTTGCAAAATAACATTTTCTGCATAATCGGTGAGTTCCAAAACGTTTTTGTTGGCACTCTTCATCGTCATTGTCAGAATCGGATCAGAATCGGCATCAGCTTTAGATACAACTGGGGGAGCCGTTAAATCTTGTGGAAGATTTCTAATAGATTGCGACACTTTATCTCGAACGTCATTGGCTGCTTCTTCGAGATTTTTATCTAAATTAAATTCAATGGAAATCACACTTGAACCTTGTGCACTGGTAGAAGAAATATTCCTAATTCCATCAATCGAGTTAATGGCTTTTTCGAGCGGTTCAGTAATCTGTGATTCAATAATATCGGCATTTGCACCGGTATAACTCGTTTGTACCGTGATTTGTGCCGGATCAATCGATGGGAATTCACGAACGCCTAAGTAAGTAAATCCAATAATTCCAAACAATAGAATGATCAAATTCATTACAATGGCTAAAACAGGTCGCTTGATGCTTAAGGTTGATAAACTCATGCGATTTAGTTTTTGGTTAAATTAACTTTGACATCAGCACCTGGTTTTACGGCCATAATTCCTGATGTAATAAGTGTGTCGCCAATTTTTAGTCCGGATGTGACTAAAATTTCTTTTTCATTTCGATTGCCGGTTTCAATAATAACTTCTTTTGCTTTTCCTTTTTCAACAACAAAAACTTTTTTACCGTTTTGAATTGGGATAATTGCTTCAGTTGGAATTAAAATAGCATCATCTAAATTTTCCAGTGGTAATGAAATGTTAGCAAAAGTTCCGGGTATTAATTTACCTTCTTTATTTTCAGCAATGGCTCGCACTTGTAATGTTCTGGTTGTTAGTTCAACGGCAGGCTCAATGGCATAAATTGTAGCAGAATATGATTCTTTTCCTCCCGCAGTAGTAAAGCTTAATTTCGAATTAATCTTCATCAAAGAAGCATATTTTTCCGGAATTGAAAAAGTGATTTTTACTTGTGTGTTGTTAACTAATTTGGCGATTACTGTTGTGGGTGTAACATACGTACCCGGAGAAATTGATCGTAAACCTATTCGGCCCGAAAAAGGAGCAACAATAGAAGTTCGTGCGATTTGTGCCTGAATTAATTGTGATTGAGCTTTTGCTGATTGAAATTCGGCCGATGCAATTTCATATTCTTCTTGACTGATGGCTTCTTTTTCTAACAATAATTTGGCTCTTCTTTCATTTTCTGAGGCCAAATTTTGCATTGTTTTGGCTTGCGAGAATTGAGCTCTTAATTCTATATCGTTGACCTTGATTAATTGCTGACCTTTATTAACAACACTTCCTTCTTGAAAGTAAATTCCTTGGACAACACCTGAAACTTCACTTCTTAATTCAATTTGTTCGTTGGCATCAATGCTTCCGGAAAGTGTTAATTCGTTAGAAAACTTTTTAGGTTGAATCACAATTCCATTTGTATTTGCAATTGTTTTTGTAACTCCGTTTTTATTTGAATTGTCTTTCTCTTTATTACTAAAAATCCGATATACGATCAACGCAACTAATCCCACTAATAGGAGAATTAAAACAATATTTTTTATTTTCATAGTGAAGTCAAATAGGTATTGGGTTAATTATGGTATCGGACAAATTTACTTTATATAAAATTAAATGTTTTTGAGGTTAATCTTTATTTAACATAATTTACTGATAATTAACAAATGTTTGAAGACGGCATATTAATTATTTTAAACCTCTTAAAATTTTAATCATATTTTTGTAAGAAAAGTTAAAGAATATGTTATAATAAACGCATTTCATCGATAATATTTGCATTTGAACGAAATAATTATATATATTTACTTCATCAAACCCCAAATTTAATTGATACATGAAAACTTTTACATCTATATTACTCGTTTTCTTTTTAACTTTATCAGCTTTTGCCGAAGTATCTCCTTCTGAAAGAGAAGCTTTAATTAAACTGAATCAATCAACCAACGGAAGCCAATGGAAAATGAAATGGGATTTATCCGCAGCAGTTTCTACTTGGTATGGTGTTAAGATTAAAGACAATAAAGTGATTGGTTTAGCTTTGCCAAATAATAACTTAGACGGACAAATTCCTACTGAAATTTCTAAACTACAGTATTTAGAAACTTTAAACTTATTTAAAAATAACCTTTCCGGTAATTTGCCTGCTTCAATTGGTGAATTGAAAAGCCTTCAAACGTTGAATATTTCGTTTAACAAGTTAACAGGTTCTATTCCTGCTTCATTAGGTAAAGCAACTTCGTTAAAGGTTATTGAATTGTATATGAATTCACTAACAGGTTCTTTACCACAAGAAATTGGGCAATTAACACAATTGGAGAATCTTTCTCTTTTTAATAATTCATTGCAAGGAGAATTACCAAGTTCATTATATAGCTTAAAAAACTTAAAAGTTTTGATGCTCAACAGCAATAATTTCTCAGGAAAATTGAGCTATGAAATTGAAAATTTGAAAGCTCTTGAAAACTTGAGTTTATTTGAAAACAATTTTGTTGGTCAAGTTCCTTTTGAAATTGAGAAACTGGACAACTTAAAAGAAATGAATATATCATACAACAAGTTCAATGGATTGATATCGTATGCTTTGGCAAAGAAAGATACTTTCCAAATGACCATGTTAAACGATAAAGGAGTTGCGGTACGTTTACCGTTGATTACCGACAATACTGGAGTAGTAGGTACTCCGGATTAATTTTCCAAAACACAAATACCAACCCCACTAAAAAACTTGCTATCCCCAAATAGCAAGTTTTTTTATTTTGGGACAATGAGATAATGTGGCAATTTGTCAATTAGTTGATGGGTCAATTTGTCAATGTGGGAAAATGAGGGATTGCAAATTAGTGTTATCCGCTAAAGTCTTTTTGTAATTTAAGTAGTTGTATGCTAAAGTTACGTTTTTGAAAGGCTTTCGTCTTTAAGGTGTTTTCCATATACTATCCTTATTTCGGATTGGAAGATAATATAACGCATTCAACAATCAAATTAGAAAGTTAAGACAGATTTTATTTCCAAAAGAACGCATACAAGAAGACCAACACAATCATTACCGCGAAAGCACTAATGTTGAAAGTTGAAGTTGTTTTGAATGTTTCTCTTCGCAATTCAAATCCTTTGCTGTCATCAACACCTTTGTTCTGAAACCAGCTGATTAAGGCGATAATTGCCATTGTGAGTAAGGTTGTATAGCCCATTTGATCTAAGAAAGGAACACTTGGGAAAATGCCTTCTAGTGAAGTTCCGGCTGCCCATCCTTTCGGACCAATTTTAAAGAACATCGCAATTGGAATAGAGAGTAATGCTCCCCAAATTGCTGCTTTGTTTGTGGTTTTTTTCCAAAACAGACCTAATACAAAAATGGCTAAAATACCCGGACTCACCACACCGGTATATTCTTGAATAAATTGGAATGCCTGATTGATTCCGCCTAATAATGGAGCAACAATTGCACCTATTGTCAAAGCAACAGCAGCCGTAATTCGTCCTACTTTTACTGTGTTTTTATCGTCTGAGTTTTTATTGATGTATTGTTTGTAAATGTCCATCGTGAAAATGGTTGAAGTAGAATTCAGCATCGAAGCCAAAGAAGACACAATTGCCGCTGTTAATGCCACAAAAGCCAATCCTTTAAGTCCGGTTGGTAAAAACTGAATTAGCCAAGGATAAGCTTTATCAGCCGCACCATCACTCGGAATATTGATTAAACCATCTGCTCCTAAACGAGCTAACATTTCAGGATCATTTACAATTACATACGCCGCAATTCCCGGAATTACTACGATGAATGGAATTAATAATTTTAGAAAAGCCGCCAATAAAATTCCTTTTTGAGCTTCTTTTAATGATTTTGCAGCTAATGCTCGTTGAATGATGTATTGATTGAATCCCCAATAGTATAAATTCGCCACCCAAAGTCCGCCAATTAAAACGCCAATTCCCGGTAAATTCAGGTATTCGGGATTTGATTCATCCAAAATCATCGAAAATTTTGACGGTGCTTTATCGTATATAATTCCCAATCCTTCTACCATTCCTTCTCCGTTTGAGACCGTGTTTAATGCCAAATACGTTGTGGCTAAACCACCAAAAACCAAGAAAACCACTTGAATGGAATCGGTCCAAGCAATTGAAGCTAATCCACCATATAGCGAATAAGCTGCTGCAAATAATGACAATCCGATAATCGCCCACATCATATCTACACCCATCACGGTATTCATCGCCAAAGCACCTAAATATAACACAGAAGTAATGTTGACAAACACATACAACGCCACCCAAAATACAGCTAAAATGGTTTTTAAATTGGTAGAAAATCGTTTTTCCACAAATTCCGGAATGGTATAAATTCCTTTTTCAATAAAAATGGGAAGAAAATATTTTCCCACAATGATTAACGTAATGGCCGCCATCCATTCATACGAAGAAATCGCTAAACCTACTGCAAAACCTGAACCTGACATTCCAATGAATTGCTCGGCAGAGATATTAGCAGCAATCAACGAAGTTCCAATTGCCCACCACGGTAATGATTTGCTGGCTAAGAAATAATCCTCTGCATTTTTTTGATGCCCTTTTTTATCGCGAGACATCCAAAGTCCGACTCCTAAAATTAAGATAGCATAGCATACAAAAACAACGTAATCTAATGTTTCAAAACCTGTATTCATGGAAAAAGGGTTAGGTTATTATTTTAATTTATAATGCAAGGTAGGTAATTCACGTAAAACAGCTGCACTTTTTTCCGGTGAAATGTCTCGTTGAGCTTCGCCTAGCATTTCATAGCCCACCATGAATTTTTTTACCGTTGCACTTCGTAATAAAGGCGGATAAAAATGCATGTGAAAATGCCATTCCGGATGAGCTAAACGATCCGTTGGTGCTTGATGAATACCGGACGAGTAGGGGAAAGAAGTTTCAAAAAGATTGTCATATTTAACAGTAATCGTTTTTAAAATTTCGGCAAATGCCACTGTTTCCTCCTTGGTCATGGCAATGATGGTTCCGAAATGTCTTTTGCTGATTATCATTGTTTCATAGGGCCATGTTGCCCAAAACGGAACGACCACAGCAAAATGATTGTTTTCATACACCAACCGTTCTTTTGATTTTAATTCTTCGTCTAAATAATCCTTTAAAAGACTTACTTTATTTTGTTCGTAATATTTTTCAAGATTTTTTTGCGTTTTTTCCACTTGGGTTGGTAAGGACGATTGAGCCCAAATTTGTCCGTGCGGATGCGGATTACTGCAACCCATGACTGCACCTTTGTTTTCGAAAATTTGTACGTGGTTGATGAAATCGTAATTGCCTAACTCTATATATTGTTCTTTCCACGTTTGAATGACTTTTTCAATGTCACCGATTTCCATCTCAGGAATAGTCAAATTGTGCTTGGGTGAAAAACAAACCACTTTGTTAATTCCACGTTCCGGTTTGAGTTTAAAAAGGGGAGAAGTAGATGCAGAATTTTGTTCAACTTCTTCGTTTAATAAAGCCGAAAAATCGTTTTCAAACACATAGCAATCGGTGTATTCGGGGTTTTTAGTTCCGTTAGAGCGTTCATTTCCCGGACACAAATAACACGTTGGATCATATTCCGGAAGCGATTCGGTAGAATGAGTTTCTTTTTGACCTTGCCACGGACGTTTCGTTCTATGGGGAGAAACCAAAATCCATTCATCCAAAAGTGGGTTATAACGGCGGTGTGGATGTTCGTTGGTGTTGAATTGTTGCATGTTTTTTTATTTCAAAGACGCAATTTAGAATTGTTATCTTTTGTATTCGTTAAACCTGACAGGTTTCAAAAACCTGTCAGGTTTGAATTATTTAATTATTTTCGTTTTAACTTTAGAAGTTCCTTTGGCAATTTTTACTTTGTAATGATTCAACTGTATGCCGAATTTTTGTAAATAAGCTTCTGAAATTTTTACAAATAGTGTTTCTTCGCTACCTTTTTCAACTAAGTTGATTGAGCAACCACCAAAACCGCCACCCATCATTCGTGAACCGATTACTTGCTTTTCGTTTCTAACAAAATCAACTAAAAAATCGACTTCTTCGCAACTTACTTCGTATTCTTTCGATAAGCCTTCGTGTGTTTCAAACATTAGTTTACCCAGTTCTTCAAAATTATTTCGGTCTAAGGCATACACCGCTTCATTCACTCTTCGAATTTCATTTATCACAAAATGGCAACGTTTATAAATCGTTTCCTCTAATTCTTCTTTCAATTCATTCAATTGAGTTTCTGTGCAATCTCTGAATGTTTTAATGAGTGGAAATCGATTTTTTATAATCGCTAACCCTTTTTCCACTTCTTCTCTTCGGGTGTTGTAGCCTGAGGTAAGGTGCGTATGTTTTACGTTACTGTCGATTAAAAGTAAGGAATATTTTTTAAAATCTGCTGAATGGTATTCATGTTCTAATGAAGTGCAATCTAACTTGATGACTTTGTTTTTTTTGCCAAACACACTGGCAAATTGATCCATGATGCCGCATTTTACACCTACAAAAGTATGTTCTGATTTTTGACCAATCAAGGCAATTTCTTCTCGTGATAAGCCTAATTTGAATAGTTTATTCAACGCATAACCAAATCCGCATTCTAAGGCTGCTGACGATGAAAGTCCTGCTCCCATTGGAATAGTACTGCTAAACACAATGTTAATTCCTTTTAATGAAAAGTTGCGTTCTTTGAGTTGATGCAAAACCCCTAACATGTAGTTGACCCACATTTTGTCAACGGGTTTTACTTCGTCTTTCCAGTTGAACTGATAGGATTCATTCAAATCTTTGGCCACCACCGTACATTCATCATTTTCCGATTTTGAAATGGCAAAGCAAATGTATTTGTTGATGGCAGCCGGTAACACAAAACCATCATTATAATCCACATGTTCACCGATAATATTAATTCTTCCCGGAGAAAGAAAAACTGCTTCCGGTTCGTGTTGGAAAATTGTTTTAAAATGTTCCGTCGTAGCGGAAATTAATTTCTTCTTCATCTTATTTCAGTTCAAGCGTAGTTTCTTTCAGGTTGGCTGATTTAGCTTTGATTTTAATTGGTTTTTTGAAGTTTTTTGTACGAAGTAAAATCGTAGCAATACCTGCTTCGGCAGTAACCGGATTTTGTCCGATTAACTCGGCATTTTCTCCTTCAATTGAAAATTCTACTGAATTAGTTGCACCCGAAACAATGGTTCCGTTTGCATCCATAATTGAAGCATAAATAAATACAACATCAGGAAATTCCGGATTGATTTTTATGTTTGATTCATCAAAAGTCAATTGAATAGCACTTGGTGTTTCTGCCGATTTTACAGTATGTTCGCCTACTTTTTTCCCATCTAAAAACCCTTCTGCTCGTAACGTTCCTTTTTGAAAAGCAGGAATTTTAAACACAAAAGGCGGATGAGGTAATTCTTCTGAAAATGCTGTTACTGTTTGTTTTTGTTTCCCAATCAATTCATCATTCAAGTACAATGCAACTTCATCGCAATTGCTAAAAACTGTTATATCTAAACTTGATTTTTCATTCCAATAATTGGCGATATAGACCATCGGACCAGAAACTAAATCATCGTTTAATTTCACCGTTGGCGAACGTTGGCTTTGGTAGAAATAATGAGCAAATTTTGGTATTCTGAAAATATCGCTGATGCCCGAACTTTCAATATCATCGGCATAACCACGGTTATAATCAAACATTAGCCAATTGGCTTGACCAATGGTATGTTTTCCTTTTAAATTTGAATTGAAGGCTTCTTGGTAATTGAAGGCTTGTTGCAACAATCGTTTTTCGCCAAAACCACGCAATTGACGGCTCGTGCGTTCGTCTTCTTTTAAGTTTGAATAGGCGGTTTGATTGAAGCCTGCATTTTGAGCATAATATTCCCAATCGCCATATTCGGCAATAAATATTTTGCGGTTTCCTTTTTCGTAGTTGTTCCAATAGTCGGGAGCTTTTCCGTGTTGACGAGCAGGTATGTAAATGTCGTAATTCGGATTGTCTATCCAACCAGCAGTGTAAACATGAGCATAAGGCAATTCGGCTTTTAAAATTTCATTGGCTTTTTTCATGTAGGGTTCTTTGATGTCACTTTCGTTCAGCGAAACTTCCCAAAAAATAATACTTGGATGATTTCTGTCTCTTCTTGAAAAATCGCGGATTTCCTGATAGGAGTTTTCAATGAATTTTTCATCACCCACAAATTGCCAACCGGAGATACAATTCATTACTAACAGTCCTACTTCGTCACACGCATTCAAAAAAGCTTCTGTTTGCGGATAATGTGACAAACGAACAAAATCGAAACCGGCATTTTTTATTTTTACAGCATCTCTGTAATTGGCTTCGTCTGAAAGAGCATAACCAATGTAGGGATATTCCTGATGGCGATTGGTTCCGTTGATGAATATTTTTTTATCATTTAAATAGAAGCCATCTGCTTTTAGTTCTGCTTTTCGGATTCCGGTTTTGATGGTTTGGCTGTCTACGGTATTATTTTCAGAAATTACATTGACAATAACTTCATACAAATCAGGTTGTTCAATTCCCCATAAAGTGGGATTTGGAATTTCAATGTTTTGGATGATGGATTCATCAGATTTTGAAGCAATCATCACTTCTTTAGAGGTGAATTCAGTTTTCTTATTGTTAGATGAAAAAGTAATTCCTAACTTAATTTTTTTAGGTTCATCGGTTTCATTTTTTACATGTACTTTGATGATTCCGCTTGCTTTTTCATTAGAAATTTTATCAAAATGAACCAAAATTCCACCACCATTCGTTTGATTGGCATGCACCGCATCGGTGATGTAAACCGGATTGGTTTTTAGTAAATAGACATTGCGATAGATTCCGCCATAATAATTAAAATCCAATGTTTTTAAGGTTTTTCCGGGTGGGATTTGCGGATTGTCTTCGTTGTTGACTTTGACAATTATTGTGTTGTTTTTTTCTTGAACAAAATCGGTTGCATCCACTGTAAAAGGTAAATAGCCGCCTTGGTGATGGGTTACGAATTTACCGTTTATCCACACCCAGGCTTCGTGCATGACACCTTCAAAATAGAGGAATACTTTTTCGTTTTTTACTATTTCAACATCAAATTTCTTTTGATACCAACAATCGCCTTGCCATTGGTTGTTGACCACCAAAGGTTCAATTTGTGCGGTGTGTGGAATGCTTACTTTTTCCCAGTTTAATGCTGTGGAATCTTTAGTAAATGTCCAATCGGAACCAAAGTTGGTTTTTGTACGATTGGAGTTGATTACTTCTTTACCACAGGAAAAGACGACAGCAGAGGTTATGAATAGGATTAGGTATTTTTTCATTATACTAAATGATGATTATTTATTTTGACTGTATAAGTAACGTAAGTTTTAAGTCGTTTCACTCCTTGGTTTTTTTGCCACGGATCTTACTGATTAAACTGATTGGTGCTGATTTATTTTTTTATTTTTGAACATATAAATAATGTGAGTTTTAGGTCGTTTCACTCATTGGTTTTTTTTCGCCACGGATTTTACTGATTAAACGGATTTTATTAGTCTTTAAACGCATCCAAAGCAGGTGAAGGTTTTCCGTCGGGAAGCCAAGCACTCAAGTTGTATTTGCTCCAGCTTCTTGCTCCTTGTGGTTCCCAGTATAAAACGCCTAAGCCTTTGTTATTTGGTACATTTTTAACGGCTTTGATGGTAGCTTCTAATAAGGCTTTCGTGTTTTCGATTTTATCATCTTCGCCACCAACTTCCACTACCATCACTTCTTTGTTGTATCGTTTTACTAAATCGTTGAGGTTGAATTCTAGATTAGCTATCGTTTCGGTATAATCTTTTTTTACCCAAAATGGATAATAGGAAAGTCCAATTACGTCATAACGCACTTTTTGAGCGGTTGCATTGTCATAAAACGTTCTGAATTTTTGGATGTTATCGCCTTCATCCAAATGCACTATTACTTTGATGGATTTGTCTACTGCTTTCACGGCATCATAGCCTTTGTTCAATAATTTGCCTAGTTGAACCCAATTGTCAGTGCTTCCATCCGGCCAAAGCATTCCGCCCGGTATTTCGTTGCCCACTTGCACCCATTCTGTTTTAACGTTGGCTTTTTTTAATGCGGTCATTACCTCAAATGTATGATCGTAAACTGCATCAGCCAATTTATCAAACGGAAGGTCTTTCCAAGCGGCAGGTTTGTTTTGTTTGCCGGGATCTGCCCATGAATCTGAATAGTGAAAATCGATCATAATTCGGAAACCCATTTTTTGTGCTCTCAATGCAAAAGCAACGGTTTCTTCTTTGCTGCAATGACCACTTTGTGGATCATTTGAAGGATTGACAAAAACACGTAGACGAACAGTGTTCATTCCTCTGTCTTTTAATAATTGCAATGCATCTTTTTTAGTGCCATCCGTATCATAAAATTGATAACCGGTTGCTTCCATTTGGGGTAGCCAACTTACATCGGCACCTTTTGCAAATTCCTGAGCGTTACTTTTTGGTATTGATAAAAGAGCAACGAATACGATTGTTAAAACTATTTTTCTCATAATTAATCTTGGTTAAATACGGCAATTGCCGGTAGTACTTTGTTGTTAAAATCCCATAAGGCTTGGTTTTCCCACGAGGAGCCGTTGGGCGATTCATCACCTCTAAAAGCAATCCATTCTCCACCCCAATAGGCAAATCCGATACCGCTTTCGGTTTGTTGAATTACATTTTTAATGGCTAGCATATAATTTTTTTGACCTTCCGGTGTTGCCGGATAGGCGGGGATAATTTGGTCTTCTAATCCCACCACATTATTTGTCCAATCATTCCAACCTAATGTAAACGGATAGGATGTTTCGGCAACAATAACTTTTTTGTTATGGGTTTGTCCTAAGGAGTTGATGGTGGAAGTTAATTCAGAAAGATTTTTTCCGTGCCAAATCGGGTAGTAGGAAACGCCGATGTAATCATAATTAATCGGACTCATTTTATTGAAAAACCAAGTTGATCCGCTACCAATTCCGGCGTAATGAAGCATTATTTTTGTGGTTTCTGATTTTGATCTAATAGCAGCACTTGCTGCAGAAAGTAATTCTAAACATTGACTTTCATTATCGATGAGGTGACCATTTGGCCATAAAAAACCACTGTTGATTTCGTTTCCGATTTGAATGATATCGGGTTGAATTTCGGTCATAATGGTTTCAGTATAGCTGATTACTTCGTTTTTTAGGTTTGTGAAGGATAGACTTTCCCATTCTGCAGGTGTGCTTTGCTGACCCGGATCTGCCCACGTATCGGAGTAATGAACGGAGAGCCATACTTTCATTCCGGCTTGTTTTACTCGCAGAGCAAACGCTTTTACTTGATTAAAACTTGATTGATTGTCGATTGGGTTTTTCCAAAGACGAATTCTTATCGTGTTACAGCCTGCATTTTTTAATGTAGTTAACGCATTTTCAGCTTGGTTTGCACTGTTGAAATAGGTTGTGTTTTCGCTTTCAATTAATGGTAAAAAAGACATGTCTGATGCTCTGATGAAATTGTCTTCCGGAATAATGGGTTCATTTTCAGGTGTTTTTTCGTCATCGGAACAATTAATCAATAATAAAAATATTGGAAGGAATAAAAGCAATTTTTTCATAGTCTTGGATTAAATGTTTTCGAAGGCAAAAATGGTTTGATGGTAATATTGTTCTCCTTTTTTTAGAACGATAGAAGGAAAATGAGCATGATTTGGTGAATCCGGATGATGTTGCGTTTCAAAGCAAATACCGCTGTGAGTATGATAATCGGCATTTTCTTTTCCTTTGAGTAGACCGAAGCAATTACCACCCACATAAATGTGCACACTTGGTTGGTTGGTGAAAACACTCATTTTCAATTGATTTTGTTTGCTGTATAATGAGGCTGCAATTCTGTTTTTTTCATTCAAAACAAATGTATTGTCAATGGATTTCGGACATTTTTTTTCTTCTGAAAAGTCGAAAGGGCAATTGGCTACATTTAAAACTAATCCGGTTGGAATGTTTTCTTCATCGGTTTCCAACATTTTGGAGGAATTAACAAACAAGGTTTGATTGCTGATGTTGTGCTGATGTCCTTCTAAATTGAAATAACTGTGTTGCGTTAGGTTTACAATGGTGTCCTCTGTACTGAATGCGTTGTATTCCACAATTACTTGGTTGGATTCTGTGAGCATGTAGGTTACTTCAACGACCAATACGCCTGGAAAATTTTCTTCTCCATTTTGGCTTGCATATTCAAACGTAATGGAAGGGAAATCGCCATTGGTGCGTTTTTTCATCTTCCACATTTTTTGTCCGAACCCTTCTTTTCCACCATGTAATTGATGATTTCCATGGTTTTTGGTCAGGAAAATTTCTTTATCATTCAACAAAAAAGATCCTTTATTTATCCTTCCTGCTACTCTCCCAACAACGCAACCAAAGTAAGGAGCACTTGGTAAATTATATGATTTGATGTAGTCTTCTACGTTATCAAAACCCAAAACAACATCTATTTTATTGTGGTTTATTGTTGGGACTTTTATGGAAGTTATGGTTGCACCATAGTCCATTACAGCCAATTCCATTCCTTTTTTATTGGTTAAGGTATAACAAAAAACTTCTCTCCCATCTGAAGTCATTCCGAATGATTTCGTTTTTTCAGGATAGTCTAATTGAGAAATATGTTTTTTTTCTATCATTTTTTTATAGATATATCAACAAAAGTAGGAAAGTTATTTTCGATCACATACCAGTGCCTACCAGTTTTTGATTATCTTGCCACCAGTTTTTAAACTACTCTTTATGAAATTGATTGTTGTTGACACTCAGTCGGGAATTCCGAAATACAAACAAATAATTCAATCTATAGAAATTGCCATTGCGGAGAATCGACTGCAAAAAGGCGACAAACTTCCGTCTGTTAATAAAGTAAGTTTAGAATTTTCGATTTCGAGGGATACTGTTTTGTTGGCTTATGATGAGTTGAAAAAGCGAGGCATTGTGTTTGCCATTTTAGGAAAAGGTTATTACGTAAAAAGTGTTGAATTTAGTTTTGAGCAACGTTATTTTGTGTTGTTTGATGAATTAAATGCCTTTAAGGAAGATTTGTATACTTCTTTTTTGGAAACGATTGACAATAGGGCACAAGTGGATATTTATTTTCATCATTTTAATTTGGTGATGTTTCGAAAATTAATCAATGAAAGTAACGGCAATTATTCTAAATACATTATTATGCCAACCAATTTGAAAGGAGCGGCTTCCATTATTAAAACATTGCCCAAAAGTGATGTTTATATTTTGGATCAAACCAATGAAGAATTGAGTGATTATCCTTCGGTGCATCAAAATTTTGTGAAAGATATGTATTCTTTATTGTTGGAAGGAAAGTCAAAAATTGATCTGTATGAACAAATGATTTTAATTTTTCCCGGTCAAAAGGAACCGCTTGGCATGGTGGAAGGTTTTGAAAAATTTTGTTCTGATTATCACTTTTTACATCAGGTTATCTCGCATTTTGAATCACATTTTATGAAAAAAGGAACAGTTTTTGTAATTCCAAATGATCGACAATTAGTGGAAGTAATTGAATATGCTAAGGCACAAAATTTTAGATTAGGGCTTGATTACGGGATCATTTCGTATAACGATACTCCTTTAAAAAAAGTGGTTGAAAACGGCATTACGACCATTTCTACCGATTTTAAAAACATGGGAAAATCGTTGGCTGAAATGATTCTTACAAATCAAAAATTTCAACTTGAAAATGAGTGTAAATTAATCGTAAGAAAATCACTTTAAAATGACAATAATTGGATTTTTTTTACTAATTTAAACACTTGAAAACAAAGAACAAATCGTTTTTAGATCATTAAAAATCGACGAAATGTGTAGAATTAATTCTACATAACATTATTTAATTGTTCTACAGGCTTTTGTAGTTTTATTGGTATTTTTACCAGATGTAAGCATTGTTCGTAAAATCTTTTTTAAGTAGGATGGCTATGTGAGTTATCTGTGTTTTAAATATCTGTTTTTTAAGTTTTTAGGTATTTTTTTTTAAATAATGATTTATTGATTTTTTAGAGGACAGAAGTATAATTTTTTAACCAAATTCAACATTGAACAAGAATTTTTTTGATCGAATAGTTTCAACGCTATCTTCATCTAAGCACAGAAAGGCTACCCATTTAATTTTGATTGTATCCATCATATTGTTACAATTAATAGTCTTGTTGTTGTGGTATAATGAATCGGTAAACGAGAAAAAGCTAGATAAGTTTAATGAAGAAATTCATTATGCCGAAAGCTCAAATTCGTTAATTGATAATGCCAGTAATGATTTTAATGAAGCTCAAATTAGTTTGCAGGATTATCTTCAGTTTAGAGATGTTCAGTCGTTGGAAAACTATTTTTCTCTTTTAGATAAAATGACTTCCCAATTGGATACTGTTCATTTTACTACCGATGAGAATGAAAAATTAAAGCGAACGGTTAATCAACAAAAATACCTTCAGTATGCTGTTGATAAATTGAAATTTAGCATCGATTCTATTTTTAAAAACCCAGAAATTTATTTGGTTGATACGGATGGAATTCCTTTAAAATTGAATAAAATTAATTATAAGGATATTTTAGACAGTGTAGAAGTAGAATCGCATTTGGAAGCCGACAGTTTGGCCCGAAAAGGATTGTTTACAAGAGTAATGAATGCTTTATCCGGTAAGATTGAAATTAAAAAGGAGACCTTGAAACAAAAAGTTACCATGAAATATGGCAAAGTAGAGGAGTCCGGTTCGGTAGAAGAGCAGTTTGAAAATGTTTTTGAGAATTCTGATAAGCATTATCAACAGCAGTTTCAAATCATTAAAAGCAATTATGAAAAGCTTCGCAAGCGAGACGCTATGCTTATTGCTGCTAATAGAAATTTATCTGATCAGAGTAAAGCATTGTTGGATGAGTTTAGAAATTATTTTTTAAGGTTAGGAACCGAAAGTAAAGAAGGGTTTAATAAACAGCTCACGACCAATCAAACTATTCGCTTTTATTCTATTTTAGGCATCGTACTTATTATGTTAGTGTTATCGGTTTTATTGTTTTTCTTTACTCAATTAGCCTTTGAAAACGAAAGAAAATTGCTGTTAGCTCAGGAAACAATTCAACAAAACCTATCTTTTAAAAATAAAATTGTTGGCATGTTGAGTCATGAGATTCGTTCACCTTTGAGTTTGATTTCGATCTACAGCAAAAAAGTGAGTAAAAAGATTGAAGATGCAGACACGAAAGAAGTGTTTAAAACAATTCAATTTACTACAAATTCTTTATTGGTTATGGTGAATCAGGTATTGGATTTTTCTAAAAATGAAAACACACATTTGGTTTTAAACAAAAAAGAGTTTGATTTAGAATCGGAATTAAATCAGATAATAAACAATTTGAGCACATTGGTTGAAAACAGTGGGAACGTTTTAGAAGTTCAATCCAATGTAAACGAACGTTCTTTGGTTAACAGTGATGCAACTAAAATTCATCAGTTGTTATATAACATTGTTGGTAATGCCAATAAATTTACCGACAATGGCATAATTAAATTAACCGTTAATTCTCAGAAAATAAACAACAAGCAATATCACTTGAATTTTATGGTTCAGGACAATGGAAGAGGGATTTCGGAAACCGACTTGAAAATTATTTTTGAAGGTTTTTATAAAGGAATCAATTCTACTCAAATTAATGATGTTGGTACCGGATTGGGGCTCAATTTGTGTAAAGAAATTGTTGAGTTGTTTGGTGGAACCATTACTGTTGACAGCAAACCCATGCAGGGTACAAAAGTTGCGTTTACTATCCTTGTTGATAGTCTATAACCCTACTTATCAAAACAACTATGGAATATAATCAAGAAATTAACTTTTTATTGGCCGATGATCATACGGTGGTTAGACAAGGAATGTCTATGATTGTTAAAGAGTTGTATGAAAACGCCACTGTTTTTCAAGTTGAAAACTTTGTCACTATTTTAGAAGTACTAAAAAATCATCCTATTGATGTTCTGATTTTGGATATCAATTTTCCGGATGGAAATAGTATTACTATTGTTCCGGAAGTCAAAAAGCTATATCCTAACATAAAAATCATGATCTTTTCGGCTTTTGATGAATCTATTCATGCTCTTCGTTTTTTTAATGCAGGAGCCAATGGCTATTTGAATAAGTTGAGTGAAGAGGAAGAAATCAAGCAAGCTATTGCTACCTTGGTTAACGAAGGAAAATTTATTAGTGCCGTAACTAAAGAAAAGATTTTGAATTCTTATTTATTAGGAAAAAAAATAAACCCCATAGAACATTTATCCGGTCGAGAAATTGAAATTGCTCGCTTATTGGTAAAAGGTTATGGCAATCTTGAAATTTCCAATGCGTTGAATATTCAAAAGACCACCGTAAGTACTTATAAAAAGCGAATTTTTGAAAAACTACAAATCGACAATCTCGCTGCATTAATAGAACTGTTTACCTTTTTTAATGAGAAGGTTTAAAAATTATTTTTTGTAGAACAAGTTCTACTTAAATTGATAGTTTGTACTACACTCTATTGCTTTTTTTCGTTTTACATTTGTATCAGACAGTAAGGATAACTACTGTGTGCCTGTTAGACGTTTGTAATTAAAAAATTAATATAAGCCAATAAAAGTTTACTAATTTTCAGACAGAATATAAACGTTTTATTTGAGTAAAAGCAGATCGTCTGAAAAGTAAATTTTTTTGAGAAAGAATTGTAATGTTTTCTATAAGTGTTGCAAGTATTTAGTTGAATTTGGAATACACCCTGCACGTTTCAGGGTGTTTTTCATTTATATACCTTTCGTTTATGGTTTAGAGGTCAAAGGTTTACCCCGATTTGCAACGCTTACCCAATAGAAAACATAAAAATATCCGCAATATACTTGCTTTTTAGAATAATCGTTGTATATTTGCACTCACAAATCGCGGGATAGAGCAGTAGGCAGCTCGTCGGGCTCCTATCCGCCGAGGCGAACACAGGTTCAGAGTTTATTAAGACATTAGCGAATTTATAATTCGAAAACATACATCGCGGGATAGAGCAGTAGGCAGCTCGTCGGGCTCATAACCCGAAGGTCACAGGTTCGAGTCCTGTTCCCGCTACTAAGGAAACCTCATCATCTGATGAGGTTTTTTCATTTTAACGGGTTGGAGGGCTCATATCCGCCGCGGCGGACACAGGTTCGAGTCCTGTTCCCGCTACTAGGAAACCTCAGTTAACGCTGGGGTTTTTTATTTTATAGCATTTCTGTCTTGACTACTTAATGAATGGAACACGGATATGCCGATTGCATCGGATGGATTAAGTGGATTGACGCAGATTTTTGATTCGCTTTGCGAAAGCAGATTTTCACGGATTTGTGAGTGCCAAATTCGTGGCATGCATTTCAAACTTTGTAATTTTACTGTTCTTTTTTAATTCCGCTTCATCTCCTTAATAATTTTATTCGTTCTCCTATCCGCATACATCCGATTCAACGCCGTAAATGCCCAAATCACGGCAGGAATCCAACCAATGATGGTGATTTGTAGAATTAAACAAATGATACCCGAAAGTATTTTTCCTTGTAAAAGTAAGGAAAGCCAGGGGAGGAAGAAGGCGATGACGTAACGCATAATGAAATTAAATTTTAATAGTTGAATTTATAAATTCCAATATTTTTTCATAATTGTATATGTTGAAGCTAATAAACTCTTGTAAATTATCTGTCAATCTTTTTTCAACATCTTTAGGATTAATTTGAATTGAAATCAAATCATCAATTGTTTTAAAACTAAAGTTTTCCTCATTTTTCCAAACTATAGAAAATTTACCTAATGCTTGATTAATTTTTAACTGGCGATGAACTTCTTCAAATGGAAGATTTCTATGTTTTAAATTTGCAATAATTCCATAAGTTATTTCACCACCCTTCGTATTATATCTAGTATAAAAATAAGCATTATTGTTCTTTTGATGCATCAAAATATAATAATAAGGTTCATGAAAATCTGAAGGTGCTTTTTCAATTATCCAATTTGGAAAATGCTTGATTAAAGTAAGTATATAATTTTCCCAAAATTCTAAAATCACATTATTTTTTGCCTCTTCAAAATGTGAAACTATCATTTGCGATTCTCGTAAATTCTGTTTGATAAGTGCTTTTACTTCCATTTTATGATCATTTGGTAATTGATTTGTGAGCGAATTGATGAGATATAAATATTGATTTAGCGTTTCTCGAATAACGGGTTTGTTAACCATTTCTTTAATGCATTTTTCCAACCAATTTTTGATTTCAACTTTATAGGAAATGCATATAAATTGATTAGTAACCGATAAATCGTTTTTAGAATTAGTCGAAGGTTCTTTTCCGTCTAAAGTTAAATAGAGTAGAGGTGCTTTAGAATTAAATTTTGAATAACGAAGTAATTGCTTCTCCTGATCGCCAGCATTAATTTTATTTTCTATAATAATTTCATTTTTCCCATCATATAAATAAATGTCTAGTCGACCGCCATAATCTTTAATTAAATCAACTTTTCCTGCAAATTTTTCAATTTTTAGATATGCTTTTTCTGTTTGAAAGTTACTAATTATTTGATTTCTAATATCATCTTCAAAACTCTTATTAAATTTATTTCTGATTTCATTGATGAATAATTTCAAAAAAACATCTTTTTGACCGTGTTTTCCTTTTACATTTAATAGGTTTCCGATAATGGCAGAATGAATTAGTTCATTAGCCCGAACACCCAAAATATCAAATACGTTATAATGCTCTCCCGATTTTTCAGCAAATTGATCATACTTGTTTTGAATGATTTCAAGTTGTTTGAGTAAGAGATTTAGTTGATGCATTTAGGAAATTGAAATATTTTTAATTTTTTAGAAAAGGCAATAGGATGTTTTGAAAATAAGATATGGGTATGGTTGGTTTTTTTAATTTGTTGCTATGAAGTTAGGAGAATTCTAGAGGCTTGTTTTTTTGACTCTATTTTCGAATTCTTATTCCTTGTTCTTGTAATTTTAAAAGTTCGAGGGTTTCGGACATATTTTTTTCTTGAGAGGAACAAAAATCTATTAAATCGTATTGAATAACACGTTGAATACTTTCGGCATTATTAGAAACAGATTTTATCTTATGAAACAACTCCTCTTTGAAATTACCTTTATTAAAATCTTCTTCGTTTCCACAGATTACTTTATGAACCAACCAATTTCTTTGCTGTAAAAAATCGTTTAAAGCATCTTGCAAAGAAGAATTATAAAGTTTCTCTCTGATAGCAATTTTAATGGCTTGACCAAAAGTATAACACTGGTTTTGCTTTAAAAATTTATCAGCTCGTTCTTTAGTTTCTTTGGGATTCATTTTAAGAGTTATCGAATGACTTAAAGCTTGTTCAGCCATTTGAGTTTTCAATAATGCTTCTCCAAGAAAACAATACAAATTTACTTCGCTGTCATTAGCCGGTATTTTTTTAAAATTATCATTCATATTTAGTTACGTTTGTAAAATTTAGAATAACTAATAAACACTTAAATTCAACCCACAATGTAAGGTCTACCAATTTTTCTAAACACAAATTTGATTAAAAATAACTAAAAATTTTGAACTATCTTAATTTTATAGTGTTACTTCATAAAATACCGCAAAGTCTGGGACGTTTGCGGAGCATTTCATAGGGTATTTGTTCTGAACACTTTGCGTAGCGGACTGGAGCTTTTTATGCTACTGTTCTTATGGCTATAATATCAGAAATTAACCTGTCTAATATTGCATCAATTGAAGCTTTTAAAATTGGTAAATTTATAAAGTAGCCTGAGCCAAGTAATTCAGTTGGAGTGATTCTTTTTAACTCATCTATTGAAATTAATTGAGCTATAGTTACTTCATGTAATATAGAATAATTATTAATTTCATGATTAAAATAGTTTATCAACCCTTGATTTGTTCCTTGTAAAGTTGAAATATCCCAATCACTTAATTTTAAATATTCATCATGATTATATAAAAACCCTCTAATCACTTTAATACAAAAACCTACACAAGTTGTAATGTCATGCTGAGTGTTAACTAAAAAACTCTCTTTTGTAGTTGAGTCATAATATGAATCATTAAAAATAAAACCATAAACAGGTGAAACACCTATCTCTATTAATTTTTCACAATGCCCCAAAAAAGATTCAACTTCTAAATGGTGAATGCAGTTTAATTGTTTTAAGAAAATAGCTTTTTCGATTAATGGAATATCTAATTTTTCCAAAACCACATCTTTGGCTGTATAATGAAAGTAGCTTAATTCTTCTTCATAACAGATAACTAAACCAGAATGATAACATAAACCATTTTCATCTACTTCAACTGAAATAGCAACAAAATCGTTTGTTAAATCACAAGTGTTTATGTCTAACAATTCAGGTTTTAAATCTTCTAAATTATAATTTTCAAACATAATTAATAAGCTTTTCCTATTTTCTTAGACAATAATTTTTCAACATCAGATAGAATATCACCTAAATATTCATCATTCTTAAAGGCTTTGGAAATGACAAGGATTGTTCTTAAATATGTAACATGTGAAAATTCATTTAGAAATAATCTAATAAATTTCTTTGCACCAGAATAATTTTTTTGATTATAAAATTGTTCAAGTTTATTGCTGACAAAATGGAATTTTTGAGTTCCAGATTTATCCTTTAATTCTGTATAAAAATCTTTAAATTCATTGAAATACCCTTCAGATGTTCCTACATAAATATCACAGAAATTGTATTCCATAGAATCTTTTTTAGCTTTAGCATGTGCAGAAATTTTAATATTCTCATATAAAAATGCCCCAACATCTTTTGCTTGTTTCTCACTACATTGAATAGTGTAAGTTGTATTATTTGTAAATAAGTGAAAATTTGGTTTTTTACCTCCATTCAACTCTAATTTACCACTAAAAAATTCTAAATTAAAATTATTTTCTGTAACATCCGAATTTCTCTTACTTCTAAATTTTTGAGTAAATAAAGGCTTTATAGACTCAACACCTCTATTTGACTTATATGAAATATCATAATCCTCAATAGATTCTAAATTTTTGTAAATAATATTTAGACTATTTACATACTTATTTAATCTCTGAGGAGAACCATCAGCTGCATCTTTAATCTTATTGTAAACAACTTGCAAGTTGTTATCTGAACCAATAATTTTTTGAACAGCACTTCCTTCTTCTAAACCAATTTTTAAGTTTAAATCTTGTTCAAATTCAACTATAGCAATGAGTGCATCCAAAATCTCTCTTATTGATTTTGATGCATCCAAAGACATACTTCCTAATGAAATGTCTCTACCTGTTGAATCTTTTTTTAATTTAATTTCTATTGAATCCATCTTTGATGGTAAAGTGTTAATTTACAAAATTACTATTTTTTCTTATTCTTTTTGTCCTTTTTGTTAAAATAAAGATTTACCAATGAGAAGTTTTCTTTTGAACTTTTAAAATTTTATGAATATCACTTTTTAAAATACTATTGATTAATTCGATAAAATCTTGTTATAAATATTCAAAATCAATTTTATCAATAGTTAGAACTTCGTTTTTCATTTTTATTATTCTAACTCCCCTCCACAATCCCAATCTCCTCCTTACTCAACCTATACAACTCATAAACAATCAAATTAATTTCCCGTTCTAAAGAAGTCTTGGGCAACAGCTGTTTTTTGCTTCTTTTCCGGTATGGATTACTAAATCATTACGCCCTTTGGTATTGATAAAATAGTTGGGCGAATAATAGGTGTTCTTCAAAAAATCGGATATTAGATTTTTATGAAACTCTTCAAATTCACCTTCTTTACTACTGTCGAGCCTCTGAATTAAATGGTGTTTAAACAATTCAATCCCAGAGCGGTTAGGTTTAATTTAAAAAAAAGCTTTATTAAGTGCTTTGCGTGGTTCTATAAGCATGTATGAAATAAAATTTATTTCTCAAATCTATTAATTTTAAACAACTTTAACAATATAGTTCCGCAATATTAAATGCGAAACTAGATTGCTAAGGTAGAAAGTGATTTTTGATGTTCTTTACGGATTTCCGTAATTGGTTGAATCTGCTTGATTGCGATAAAAAAAAACGTAAAATATTTTTTATGGTTTAAAGAATTTGCTTAAAAGAGATTTTTTTTAAATACTTACCAAGTGATTGTATTTTTTTCATTTATACCCCATTTGATACCAATTATAGTGAGCAAATCTTGATTAGATTCCGACTTGAAATTCTTTCCAAAACCACCTACTACATAAAAACTATCATTAATTTTATATTGAATATTCCCTACTGAACGATAGTCGGAGTAATCTCCATTTCTAGTGATATATTCGTAAGCTATTGAAAATTTATTGATTTCAAATTTTACCTTACCTCCGTTATCAAAAAAATTAGTATTGTCTTGATAATTATCGTTTACGGCATTATACACAGATTTATCATTGATATATCGTGTGAAAAGATAGGCATTTATGAAATGTTTCTTCTTTTTGTCTTTACTCGTATTCAAAGCAAAAGTTAGGGTAGACCATACACCAATTCTATCTTGTTGATTTACATCAAATGTGTTGGTCGGAAATAATTGGCTGTATGCGGCAGCGGCATCTAGTGTTAGTAAAGGTTTTTTCAAGATATCGGCAAATTCATCATCAAATTCAAGTTTTATTTTTTCCATTCGCTCCAATTTCAAAGTTGAAAAATCTGGATCACTCATATTTTTTCCTTCATCAATCAATTGAGAATGAGCAAGATTAGAAAGTGTAGCAATACTTTTCTTGAAATTTTGATAGGATTTTGATAAATTAGCATTACTTTTTGAGTATAGGGTAAATAGATTAATATTTAAACCAATTGCAGCAGTTGTTATACTATCAGTTTGATTTAAAGCACCGGATAAATTTAGTCGATGAATTTTTCTCATTGTAAATTGTTTTAAATCTAAAGTGTCATCTCCTAGACCATAATATTCTAATCCGGTAATATTTTTATATGACTTATTTATAAAAAAAGTATACTCAAAGGATATTCGGGAGAGATTTTCAGTATTCAAACTAAATTCTTTTATGTTAGGATTTGATGACACTATAGTTGCTGTATTATCTAACAATGACAAAGAGTTAGGATTTGAAATTTCTGCACTCTTTACATCTGAACTAATGGAACTATTTTGTGCATTTGAAATAACAAAAAAGAGTAGTGGTATTATTAGTATATTTTTCATATCAAATCAATTTTTTTGTAATATAAACTAAGTGTTTACTAGGGATTAAATCAATTAAATCAGAGGTTGAAAATTCTTCGTGATTATCATTACAATCAAAAACACTATAGTTGAGAACTGTTTTTTTTGCTGTTTTCATAATTTCTTCTTTTGAAAGATTAGATAAGTTTTTATAACTCAAAAAAGTTTCAAAATATAATAGTCCTTTATAATGTTTAAATTTGGGTGTTTTTGGGATTGAAGCATCTGTATTGAGTGAAGGTGTTTCAAAAATTGGTTTGGTTGGCGAATAGGCATTTGGAGTATCAATGTAAACTCTTGTTATTCCTGGAATCATAGCATCAACATTAGAAATACTAAAGTTTATTGATATGGATTCGCAATTTTTGGTATTAAATTCGGAAACTGCCATATATATTTATTTTTTCGCCTACTCTATTTCCCCTTTTCGGCTACCTGGTTTATTTTTTTAAAATAGTACAAATTGATAAATTATATAAATTTATCAATTTATTGAAAATGGTTATTTATTAGGTGTTGGAGCCAATAAACCCACAATAGCACCCAACGCAGTAGATCCAACCGAAACTAAAAACTCAGGAACTTTTGCGTTTTGTGTGTCGGGTGCTCTAAAAATAATAATACTCCCCAGAATAATGGAGCCAATTAATACAACTCCCACGATAATTACGATTGTCAGGAACACCCCTTTGTTATCGATAGGTCTCTCTTTAACTTGTTCTAAAAATTGAACAGGATTTTCTTTAAACGCTTCTAATTGTTTAGGATCCTGTTCAAGTGTTTTTGCTAAATCTTTAAATTTGTTTGCTTCCATAAGTATGTTTTTAATTGAATAATCAAACTTCTAAATTAAAAACTACAAAAACATCCCTACAAATGGGTATTTTTCTCATAATCAAAATCTTACATGGAAAGATAGGTGATGAAGGATGAGAGATGATGGTAGGACATTTTCTTTTTTATGTGATATGGATTAGATCGGTTGAATTGCTCTCAACTACTAGTTAAATTTAGTTTGCATATTTTTTTATTTCCTACTTTAGCCACCAAATTTTCACAACGCTTACAAATTAACTTTATGCATAGAACTTTACGATTAGTTACCACGATAACTATTCTTTTTTTTACTTCAACTCTTTTTTCGCAAGACAGAACGATTGATTCGTTAAAATTGCTTCTTAAAAACCCCAAAGTGCATGACACCGTTAAGCTGTATGCAATACTAACGGCAAAGATGCAAAAGTATCACGAAACGGATGAAAAGCATCATATTCTCAACCGTATGCAAGGCAGCTATGCTTTGGAATGCCTTAAGAAAAAAAGTTCACCGGAAGTTCACACTGCCTATGTGCAATGCCTTGCCAATTACTACAGTAGTTTAATGGAAGAGCACAAAGCCAAAGGCGATCTTATACCAGCTTTGGCAGCGATAGACAAAAGTATTGCCCTTTTTAAATCGGAAAAATTATATAACGACATGTATTATTCCGTAATGGATAAAGGTCGATTGTATGCAAAATTTAAACATTTTGAGAAGGGAGCCGAATACCTGTTTATGGCTCTACGTTATTTTGAAAAGCATCCCGGTGAAAATCCGGTTGTAGAAATTGGATCGGTCTATTCTAACCTTGCCGGACTTTATTCTATTCAAGGCGATCATGAAAAAGCGATAGAATATGGTAAAAAAGTTATATTTTATTGTGACGCTAATAAAAGTACGGAATACTCAGAAAATAAAGAAAATACAAAATTTGTGACTTATTCTATTATTGGTGTAGCCTATCGTAACTTAAAAAAATATACCGAAGCAATAGATAATTTAAATAAAGCTTTGGCTATTGCTGAAAACTCAAATAGCTCATTTAAAGTTAGTTATGTTTTGAGTCGCCTTGGTAGTGTGAAATTGGCCGAGCAAAAATATGATGAAGCCGAAGTTTTGTATAAAAAAGCAATCGAAGGTGATTTAGACGACAAGAGTTTGGCCAATGGTTATACCGGCATTGCACAACTTTATTTTGAAAAAAAGGACTATGAACAAGCGTACTTTTATATCACAAAGGGCTTAGATCTGAGTATTAAAACAGAAAATGTCGATCTTCAAGAAGTTGGAAGCGACCTTTTGTTTAAATTGAGTGAAATGCGAAACGATTATAAAAAAGCATTGGAGATGTTTCAACTTCACAATAAAATTGTTGGCTATAAAAACGTTGAATCATCAAAAAATGAACTGGAAAAGCAACAACTCAAGTACGATTTTGATAAAAAGGAATTAAAATTGAAATTGGATGCCGAAAAGAAAGCAGCCATTAAAAACAATTGGCTTATTGCACTTTCTGCTGTACTTGTGCTATTGCTGTTAGCAGCTTATTTCTATTACAGAAACAGCAAACAAAAACAAGCCATTTCCGTTTTGGAGAAAAACCAAATTAAACAAAAACTGCTCATCACACAGATGAATCCGCATTTTATATTTAATTCTGTGCAAAATATTCGGGGTTTGATTAACAATAAACAAAACAACGAAGCCGTAAATTACCTCGACAAGTTTTCTAAACTCACCAGACAAATTCTGGAAAATTCGAATGAAAACTATATTTCGTTGGAAGAAGAGGTTGAAATGATTGAAAATTATCTTTCCATACAACAACTTCTGTATGACAATAAATTCAACTTTACCATTGATGTACAAGAAGAAATTGATAAAGAATCGATTTTTTTACCACCTATGTTGGCTCAGCCATTTATTGAAAATGCCATCAAACACGGGTTGAGCAATACTACAGAAAACGGAAAAATAGACGTTCATTTCTATTTAAAAGAAGAAAAACTGTTTTTTGAAGTGACGGATAACGGCAAAGGATTTGACACGGAGAAAAAGATAAGCAATCACAAATCGTTAGCGATGACCATTACCAAAGAACGCTTGGTTTCGTATACTAAAAACAAAGATTTTGTGGTACAAACGGATAATTTAATCACATCAGCAGGAGTTGTATCAGGAGCAAAAGTTGTTTTTGAAATTCCATATATTTACGAAAATTAAACCTACTATGTTACGAGCTATCGTTATTGACGACATTGAAAAAATAAGAAAAGATAATATTGCTATTATTAAATCTTCTTGCCCCGGTATTTCGATTATTGGTCAAGCCGAATCGGTAGCTTCGGGAATAAAATTAATCAAACAACTAGCACCCGATTTGGTTTTTTTGGATGTTGAAATGCCTGATGGAACCGGTTTTGACTTGCTTCAGAAACTAAACCCTATTCATTTTAAAGTCATTTTTATAACAGGTTATGAAGATTTTGCCATTAGAGCTTTTCGCTTTTCGGCGATTGATTATTTGTTGAAACCATTGGATAAACAAGAATTGATTGAAGCTGTAAAAAAAGCAGAAGAATTGATGAATAAAGAAGTTTTTGATGTGAAACTTCACAATTTATTTTCTAATCTTGAACGCCCTAAAAATCTTCAAAAACTCATTCTTAAAACAGCGGACAGAATTTATTCTATCAATATTCAGGATATCGTGCATTGCGAATCGGACAAAAACTATACTACTTTTCATTTTATAAATTCGCCAAAATTGATTGTTTCTACAAATTTGAAAGAGTATGAAACCTTGTTGAGTCCTCATAATTTTTTTAGAACCCACAAATCACATTTAATCAATATGGCTTTTTTTGATCATTTTATTAAATCGGAAGGCGGTAATACTATTGTGATGAAAAACAAAATTGTTATACCATTGTCGGTTCGAAAAAAAGAAGAGTTTATGGTTTTACTTGAAAATTTATAAACTCATTTTACTAAAAACGTTTCTACTCCGATTTTCTACGTTAATGTTCTAAAACATTACGTTAATTCATTGGTTAAAATTCCTGTTTTCATATGGTCTATTTTTGGCCTTGAAAATTGTTTTTCGTATTTAGAAAACTTTTTTATGGAGTTCAGAAACCATACAAACGAAGCGATTCCGAAAAGCTATATGAGTAGGAGAATAAAAAATGAATAAAAAATGAAAAAACAATTATTTTTTGTAGCTATTGCTGGTTTCTTTAGTTCAATAGCTTCTGCGGCCGATTTGTACGTTAGAGATTTAGGAGCAGGCGGTGCTTATTCGACCATAAGTGCAGCTATTACAGCAGCTAATGATGGTGACCGTATTATCATTAAGCCAAAATCAGGAAATGTACCATACTTAGAAAACATTACAATCAATAAATCATTAACATTTGTATCAGAAACAAATTTCAGCAGGTATTACGTTCAAGGTACAATTTTAATAGCTCCAGCTGTGAACAGAGTTGTAACAATAAATAATATGTACGCCTTTCAAAGTAGCATTAGTACAACATCAACTACAATTACAGGTGGTAGATCTACGATCAATATTATCAACAGTATTGCTGATAGTAACTTTGATTTAGATAATACTAAAAATGTTTCTGTACATGTTTTTGGTAGCGAGTGTACAATACTATATTTTGTTCATGGCGAAGTTGCAGGTAACAATTGTGGTCGAATTAATCTTAATAATGATATTGCACCTTTGGCAACAACGGATGTTTTTATTGTAGGTAATGATTCAGGACGTTTAGAGTCTAGTACATCAACTTATGCAGTACACATTTTAAATAACGATATTAGTGACTCAACAGGTAACCCTTTAGTCATTTCGGATTTAAAAACATCTTCAACTAACTATATACAGAATAATAGAGTTGTATCTACTTCCTATAATACAGTTCAAGTGTTGCTTAGTTCAACAATACCAAATGGAACAATTGTACTTAATAATAATATTTTAAACACAAGTGCTTCAAGCAGTTCTGTAAATAAAATTAATGTTAACACTAATAATGCAACAGTAATTGCGAATAATAATATTTCAAGTACTACTTTTAATACCACTGGAGTTGATATTTTAAATAATAATTTGGGTAATTCATCTTATACTTTAGATTTGACTACACAAACTGCAACTGGATCTATTGTAAATGGTGGACTAACAGATGAAGAATTTTATGATCTAGATTTAACAATTAATGATGTTGGTCCTTTAGGTGGATCAAACTCTTGGGCTAACTATTGGCCAATTAATCCTGGAAATAAACCAAGAATTTCATTTTTAAACACTCCAAGAAGAATTTATACAGGCACAACAGAAATGAATGCAACTGGTTCAGGATATTCTAAATAAATAAACATAAAGATGAAAAAATATATTTATAGTTTATTGTTTTGCTTTACTGTAGGAATTTGTTCTGCCCAACTTACATCTGTAATACAAGCAGAATATTTCTGGGATACCGATCCTGGAGAAGGAAATGGTATAGCAATTTCAGCAGTAGATGGAAATTTTAATAATAGCTTTGAAAGAATCGCTGTTTCTGGGTTAGGTGCTCCGAGTGTTGGATTGCATAAGTTCTCTATTCGAATAAAAGATAACACAGGAATTTGGAGTCCTGTTTTTTCAAATGTTATAAAAGTAGAGACAACAACATCACCAACAACTATTAATTTAGTTCAAGCAGAATATTTTTGGGATGCTGATCCTGGAGAAGGAAATGGAATAGCGCTTTCAACAGTAGATGGAGATTTTAATACTAGTTTTGAAAAAATTGCTGTTTCTGGTTTAAATGCGCCAAGTGTTGGGCTACATAAATTCTCCGTTAGAATAAAAGACGATTTAGGAATTTGGAGTCCTGTTTTTACAAATATTATTTATGTTGACACTACAACAACACCATCTATAGTTAGTTTATCAGAAGCAGAATATTTTTGGGATACTGATCCAGGAGAAGGAAATGGAATCGCTTTTTTAGCAACCGATGGAAATTTTAATACTGCATTTGAAAAACTTGAAAAAATAGCTATTCCAATTGTAAATCCTGTAGGGTTTCACACTTTCAATTCACGAATAAAAGATAGTAATGGGAACTGGAGTCCAATCTTTAAAAATGTAATTTACATTGAAACTGTTTTAGGAAGCGATGAATTTTCATTTTCAAAAATTGTGATATACCCAAACCCAGTTAAAGATATTTTAAACTTTTCGTTTGACAAAGAAATTACAGCCGTTTCAATCATCAATCTACTGGGACAAGAAGTGTTGTCAAAATCTCTAATCAACAGCGAAACTTCAATCGATGTTGCTAGTTTGTCTGCAGGAACTTATTTGGTAAAAGTAACTTCTACTAATGAAGTAAAAACAGTGAAAGTCATTAAAGAGTAATTGTTAATCTAAAACACTCACGATGACAACACTAAAATTAGCCACTTTTATTCCTAGCAAAACAGAACTAAAAACACGGATACTATGCGATTTAATGAACAATGGAATGACAACTTCCGAATTAAATTGGAGAAGTAATTTTATAAAAATAATAATTCAAAATAATCATTTCTTTGTTTTTAAAATTTAACATTTACATAGCTAATTTCCTATTCATAATCAATTTTAATTAGCTATGTTTGTCTCTTTTTTGAAAAAAATAAATAATCATTAATTAAAACAGTAATCATTAACCACTACATGAAAAAAATTTACTTTTTATTACTAATCCTCTTTTCAGTTTGCTCTTTCGGGCAAAACTATGATTACACTATTTATAATACCAGCAATTCTGGAATTGCAAGCAACTATGTTGGTGACCTTAAGGTTGATGCCAACGGCCTGTTATGGATAGCTTCTTTTTCCGGTGTTTCTACATTTAACGGAACCACTTTTACTAATTACAATACTGGCAATTCAGGCATTGTATCAAACTCAATTCTAAAAATTCAAATTGATGGTTTGAATAGAAAATGGATGGCAACCCAATCCAACGGAATCAGCCGTTTGAATGGAAGCACTTGGACCAATTATACAACTGCCAATTCCGGACTTCCGAATAATGCGATTAACGACATTGCGGTTGACGGTTTAAATAATCTTTGGGTAGCTACAAATTCCGGTCTAAGCAAGTTTAATGGTACAACTTGGACTACTTATAGTTCTCTCACTAATATTAATTCTGTTGCGACAGATAGTAATAATGGCGTATGGGTGTCTACAGGTAATTTATTATATAAATTTAATGGAACAGATTTTGACATCATTACCGATGGAGTTCAAAAAATACTTCGAATAGCAAACAATATCATTTATATTGACTCTTTTGATGCTTTAATGACGTATACAACAGCCGGAACATTCCTTAATCTTTATTTTCAAAACACTTCTTGTCTTGCAGGTTATCAACTTAACGCTTTGGATGTAGATAGTAGCAACAAAGCATGGATAGCATTTCAAGGAGAGGGTTTGCAAAATTTCACTGACTGCATTTCTTATACTTCCAATTCTGGTTTACCGGATAATTATATTAGTGCAGTAAGAACTCAATCTAACGGAACTATTTGGGCAGGAACATTGCAACTGGGTTTAACTAAAATGACACCTAGTGCTTCAACATGTAATGCTCCAACACAAACCTGGTCTGAAAATATTACATCAACCACTGCAACACTTAACTGGATTCCGGCTGTTCCGGCACCTGATAGTTATGTGATTCGTTATAATACAACCAATGTGATAGGAGGAATACAAGATGCAACGGCTTCTACTTCTATTTCAATAGAAAACTTAAACCCAAATGCCGATTATTATTGGTGGGTTGCCTCAGTTTGTGGCGAACAACAATCCAATTGGGTCTTGGGTGGATTCTTTGGTACACTGCAAGCAACTTGTAACCCTCCAACTAATTTAGCCGTTTCTAACATAACGTCTAATTCATCTCAGATTACTTGGACGCCACCTGCACCAGCACCTAGTTCTGGATATGAGATTTATTTTGTAACAAATAATGTTGCACCAAGTGCAAATACAACACCAACATTTACAAGCACTTCGGCCGGTATAAACATTACAAACGGATTAACACCAGGAACAACTTATTATTACTGGGTTAGATCAAATTGTGGTTCTACAAAAAGTAGTTGGGTTTCTGGAGGAAATTTTAATACAACCACTTTAACCGGTTGTAACGCCGCTTTGTATGGACAATGGCCAAATACTAATTTCACACCAGCATGTTCCGGTGCAACCGAACAAATTGTTGTAAACGCTTATGCAAGTGAATTTACAAACGTAAATATAGTAGCCGATAGACAATATACTTTTTCAAGTTCGGTTTCAACCGATTTTATTACGATAACGAACGATGCAAATGTAATTTTAGCGAGCGGAACAACGCCTTTAAGTTGGGCTTCTCAATCCACTACCGGAATGATACGCTATTATTTACATACAAATGCTAATTGTGGTGCACAAAACACAGATAGAATAAAATATATTCAATGTGTAGCTCCGGTAAGTTGTGGTTTGCCAACTAATTTAGCGGTTTCAAACATTACTTCTAATTCGTGTCGATTATTTTGGAATGCACCGACACCTGCTGCCAATTCATATGATTTATATTTAAGCACCAACAGTACTGCTCCTGTAGCAGCAACAAATGCAACGCAAGTTAGTAATGCTAATCTTATAGCAACTTTAAATGGTTTATCAGCTTCCACTACGTATTATTATTGGGTACGTTCCAATTGCAATGGTACAAGAAGTGCTTGGGTTTCCGGAGGAAGTTTTACAACTGTAGCATTTTCAAATTGTAACGGTGCAAGTTATGGATTGTATCCTGATGCCACTTTTACACCGGCTTGTACAGGAAATACGGAACTAATTATTGCGAATGCTTGGGCAGGAGAATATTCTAATGTAAATGTATTGTCAAATAAGCAATATACTTTTACCAGCTCGATCGCTACTGATTATGTTACTATTACAAATGCTACAGGAACAACAGTTTTTGCTAGTGGAGTAACACCATTAGTTTGGAATTCAAATGCTACATCAGGACTAATCAGGTATCATCTACACACCAATGCAAATTGTGGCATACAGAATACAGCGAGAGTTCGTTCGATAACGTGTTCGAATGCATCATCTTGTAATCCTCCAACTAATTTTGGAAGTGAAGTGCTATCTTCAACATCAGCTGTAATTGGCTGGATACCTTCGACATCTGCACCAAACGGTGGTTATTTATATGTATATAATACTACTCCAGTAATCGGTGGTATTGATGGAAGTACTGGTTCTACAAGTGCTGATTTAACCGATTTATTACCTAACACTACCTATTATTGGTGGGTTGCTTCAGATTGTGTAAGCAGTCTAAGTGAATGGGCTTATGGTGGTTCTTTTACCACACCTGGTTCTGCTACTAGCTGTTGGCAAACAATTAGTGCCGGTTATACCCATTCAGTAGGAATAAAAACAGATGGTACTTTATGGGCTTGGGGAGACAATGGTTACGGCCAATTAGGTGATGCAACAACAACAAGTAAAAATACACCAACTCAAATAGGCTCAGCTAACAACTGGGAAAGTGTTTCAGCTAGTGGTGGTTTTACAATAGCCATAAAAGTAGATGGATCGCTATGGGCTTGGGGAAATAACACCTTTGGTCAATTAGGCGATGGAACAACAACGAATAGAACAACTCCAACACTTATAGGAACAGCAAATAACTGGAAAAGTGTTACTATTGGAGAAGGATTTGCCTTAGCAATAAAGGATAATGGTACACTTTGGTCTTGGGGGTACAATAATTATGGTCAATTAGGTGATGGTACAACCACAAACAGAACTGTACCCACACAAGTAGGAACAGCAACTAATTGGCAAAGTACTGCGGCAGGATCTGGTTTTTCACTAGCCATAAGAACAAACGGTACGCTTTGGGCATGGGGTTATAATAATTCCGGTCAGTTAGGAGATGGCACAACCACAAACCGAATTACTCCTGTACAAATTGGAACCGAAAATGACTGGGCAAATGTAGCCGCAGGATATGCTCACTCAGTTGGATTAAAAGCGAATGGAATACTTTACACATGGGGAAATAATGCAAATGGTCAATTAGGTGATGGTACAACTACAAACAAACTGACACCAACAGGTGTATACGATCAAGTAGAAAGTATTGAAGCAGGATGGTATTATACCGTTGGAACAACAACATTTGGAAATATGTTAATATGCGGGCAAAATAATTTTGGACAACTGGGTGATAGTACTACTTCTGATAGAATCTGGGTGAGTGCTACAAATTCAACTGATCATCTACAAATTTCTGCAGGAGCATTTCATACCTTGTCATTACATACTGATGGTTCACTGAAAGTATGCGGATTAAATGGACAAGGACGATTAGGAGATGGCACTACAACTGATAGAATTTCACTAACACCTATTGCTTGTCCGACCAATAATTTAGGAGTTGATGATAGTGTTGCTAAAAATAGTAATGTAAAAGTTTATCCAAATCCAGTGAATGATATTTTAAGCATTTCATTTGAACAAGGAATTTCATCTGTTGCGATTTACAATTTATTGAGCCAAGAAGTATTTTCTAAATTAATTAATGCAAATGAAACAACTATTGATGTTTCACATTTGGCAGCCGGAACCTACTTGGTAAAAGTTGAAATTGATAATAATGAGGTGAAAACAATAAAACTGATTAAAAAGTAATTTCATTTTATAATAAATTTAAATCCCAAGCTTATGCAAATGAGTTTGGGATTTTTTTTTGATAATAAGTGGTATGCTTTGGTTTCTTTAAATTTGAGAGATGAAACATTAACCGTACTACATTTGCGTTTAGAAGCTAAATTGGTTTGTAAAGAAATTGTTTTAAATCAAATTAAAGTGTTTTTTCATATTTGAAAATCAGTTTCGGGGATTGTAATTATTGAGTGTTTTCTTTTTTATGTTGGATGTGATTATCAATTTATGTAAATGAAAAAAGTTTATTGAAACGATTTTTACATCGTAACAATAAACTTTTTAAATATAGGAATGGTTAACAGCCTTTCTTATGCTGTTTAAAACCTATGCTAACATAGTAACCGGATTTTCTAAATACGTGCGTAACGTTTGAAGAAATTGAGCACCCGTTGCACCATCAACTGTTCGGTGATCGCAAGCTAAGGTTACTTTCATTGTGTTGCCTACAACGATTTGTCCGTTTCTTACAACCGGTTTTTCGATGATGGCACCAACAGAAAGAATAGCAGAATTTGGTTGATTAATGATTGAAGTAAATTCAGTAATTCCAAACATACCTAAATTAGAAACAGTAAACGTACTTCCTTCCATTTCGGCAGGTTGTAGTTTTTTGTTTTTAGCTCTTCCGGCCAAATCTTTCACCGCAGAACCAATTTGAGATAAATTCATTTGGTCTGTAAATTTCAATACAGGAACTACTAAACCATCTTCTACAGCAACGGCAACACCAATATTTACGTGGTGATTGATAACGGTTACGTCATCTTTCCATTGTGTATTTACACGTGGATGTTTTTTCAATGCCATCGCACACGCTTTAACAACCATATCGTTAAACGATACTTTTGTATCAGGAACAGTATTGATAATTGCTCTGGATTTCATTGCTTCATCCATTGCTACTTCGATTGTTAAGTAATAATGTGGAGCTGTGAATTTAGATTCAGAAAGACGACGAGCAATTGTTTTACGCATTTGCGAATTTTTCACTTCTTCTGAATACGATTCTCCAGCCGGAACAAATGGTTGAACTGCTGTAGCAGGTTGAGAAGTACTTTCCGATTGTGCTGCTTTTTGAGGAGCGGCAGATGGCGTAAAGTTTTCTACATCACTTTTTACAATTCTTCCGTTTTCACCTGAACCTTTTACTTGAGAAAGGTTGATTCCTTTGTCTTTAGCAATTTGTCTGGCTAATGGTGAGGCGAAAATTCTTCCCGTAGATTCGGTTGAAGTTGTTGCTTCTTCTTTATCTTCTGTTGCTGGTTTTGCTTCTTCTGATTTTGCTTCGGTTTTTTCAGCTTTTGGAGCTTCACCACCTTTAGCATAATTTTCGGCAATTCCTGAAATATCTGTTCCTTCTGGTCCGATGATGGCTAAAACACTATCAACCGGAGCAGATTGACCTTCTTCAACACCAATATATAATAAAGTTCCGGAATTGAATGATTCAAATTCCATCGTTGCTTTATCGGTTTCAATTTCGGCTAAAATGTCACCTTCTTTTACGGTGTCGCCAATTTTTTTCAACCAAGCCGCTACTGTACCATCCGTCATTGTATCACTCAAACGAGGCATTGTTACTACTTTTACTCCGGCAGGAATTGCTGCTGAAGCTTTTGGTTTTGATTCTTCTGATTCAGAAGATTCTTTTTTTGGAGTTTCCTCTTTAGATGATTCTTCTTTTGAAGTTTCTTTTTCTTCTGATTTTTCTTCTGTTTTAGCAGAATTTCCTCCTTTTAATAAATCGGAAATGTCTTCACCTTCTTTTCCAATAATAGCTAAAAGAGAATCAACCGGAGCCGATTCGCCTTCTTGAATTCCGATGTGAAGCAAAGTTCCTGCATCAAAAGCTTCAAATTCCATTGTTGCTTTATCGGTTTCAATTTCGGCTAAAATATCGCCTTCTTTTACGGTATCGCCAACTTTTTTAAGCCATGTTGCTACAACTCCTTCTGTCATTGTATCACTCAAACGTGGCATGTTAATAATTTTTGCCATAGTGTTTATAGTTTATGGGGAATAAAAGGATAGTTTTCTTGTTCGTACACCACGTCATACAATTGTTGTACTTCAGGGAACGGAGAATCTTCGGCAAATTTTTCGCATTCATCTACTAAGTTTTTCACTCTTTCGTCGATGGCTTCAATTTCTGCTTCGGTAGCGTAATTATTTTCTTTGATGATATCTAAAACTTGTGTAATAGGATCAATTTTTCTATATTCTTCAACTTCATCTTTTGTTCTGTATAATTGAGCATCAGACATCGAGTGGCCTCTATAACGGTATGTTTTCATTTCCAAGAATGTTGGACCGTCTCCACGACGAGCTCTTTCGATTGCTTCGTGCATGGCTTCGGCAACTTTAACCGGATTCATTCCGTCCACTGGTCCGCAAGGCATTTCATACCCTAAACCTAGTTTCCAAACATCGGTGTGATTCGCAGTTCTTTCCACAGAAGTTCCCATGGCGTATCCATTGTTTTCACAAATAAATACAACAGGAAGTTTCCACAACATTGCCATATTGAAAGCTTCATGAAGCGAACCTTGACGTGCTGCACCATCACCAAAATAGGTCATCGTCACGCCGCCAGTATTAAAATATTTATCGGCAAACGCCATTCCGGCACCCACAGGTATTTGAGCTCCTACGATTCCGTGACCACCATAAAAACCATGTTCTTTAGAAAAAATGTGCATTGAACCACCCATTCCTTTGGAAGTTCCGGTAGCTTTACCGTATAATTCAGCCATTACTTTTCGTGGGTCAACACCCATTCCGATTGGTTGAACGTGGTTTCTGTAGGCTGTAATCATTTTGTCTTTTGACAAGTCCATTGCATGTAATGCTCCGGCTAAAACAGCTTCCTGACCATTATATAAATGTAAAAACCCTCTCACTTTTTGTTGAATGTAAACGGCAGCTAATTTGTCTTCAAATTTTCTCCAAAACTGCATGTCTTCATACCATTGCAGGTAAACTTCTTTGGTGATTTTTTTCATTTTTCTATTTCTTGAATCTTTTATGTTTGATTGTGTGTTTCACAAATAGGTTATGCACAAATTTGCGAGTAGCAAAAATAACACATACTAAGTAGATGTGAAAATTTAATCGACTTAAAATGACAAACTTTGTGAAAAGTTATTTACGATAACGTTTTAGTAAACAAATAAAATTTACAGGAAATTTTTATCAAAAACTAAAGGGAGCAAGTTGGTCAGCGAATCTGATTTGTATATTTCGCCCGATTCTCCCATAAAAAATATTTCGATTGGTGTATTTTGTTTGAATTCATATTCTGCAATCGACTGACGACAAGCTCCACAAGGTGGAATAGGAGAGGTGACCGGTTTTTCATCCGCTGTAGCTGATATGGCTAATTTTACAATTTTTGCATCCGGATAAATGGCTCCTGCTTGAAAAATGGCAACACGTTCTGCACAAAGCCCGGATGGATAAGCGGCATTTTCTTGATTGGAACCCAAGACTATTTTTCCATTATCCAACAAAATTGCGGCACCCACTCTAAATTTTGAATAAGGAGCGTAGGCTTTTTTTCTGATTTCAATCGCCATTTCCATTAGATTCTTTATTTCTGATGGCAATTGTTCTTTGCTTTCGTAAACTGAAAATTCGGTTGTAATAGTAATTTTTTTCATAATGTATAGTGGAAAAAAAATCCAAACTTCATTATTGAAATTTGGATTCTTTTTTAATTAGTATGATTGATTAATATTCGTCATATTTATCTCCAAAATTAAATGTTAAGGAGAAGCGTAATGTGTTTTCTAAAGGATTTTTAACTTTAGAAGCAGAGAATAGATACGACACGTCTAATTTAATTACGGTGTATTTGAATCCGGCTCCAAAAGAAAAATATTTTCTAGCTCCTTTTGTTTCATGCTCGTTAAAATAACCTAAACGAAGAGCAAATGAGTCTTGGTAATTATACTCTGCACCCAAAGCCCAAGTAAACTCTCTTAATTCTTCGCTAAAACCATCCGGTGCATCACCAAATGATTGAAATATTCCGGAAACCCACCCAATTCGTTGGTAGTCGTCTCTTGCTTGAATTCTTTCTTCATTAGTAATTTCGCCATCTCCATTTAAATCCGGATTTTGAGGAGTTGGCACCAATAGTTTAGTAACTTCAGCATTTAATCCGATTTTATTATATTCATCAAAAATAAAATCGAAACCTCCACCTAAACGCATGTTAGCAGGCAGGAAATTCGAATTAAGTTCGGTTACATCTTCGTCATAATTAATTTTTGGTCCTAAATTTTGGAAATTGAAACCTGCTCTCCATCTTCCGTTAAAGCTATCATAAGCCTCTTCTTCTGATTGGTAATAACCTGAAAGGTCAAAAGCAAAAGAACTAGCTGGTTTTGCATCGGTAGCTCCGTCTGGAATTCTTAATTGCGAACGAATGTATCTAAATGCAACAGATGTTGAAAAACGTTCGCTTAATTTCAATGCATATGAAACATCAACAGCCAATTCATTTGGACTTACAACTCTTGCAACGTCATCAAAATTTTCTCTTAGTTCAATATCTCCTAAACTAAAATAACGCAAACTTCCTCCAAAGGCACTTTTTTCGCTAATGCGGTTATAATAATTTAATTGACCTAATGAAATGTCATTCACTAAATCAGTTAAATAAGGTGTATAACTTACACCGATACCAATTTTTTCAGTAGCAAAAGCATATTTGGCTGGATTCCATTGTTGAGAATAGGCGTCCGGTGAAGTAGCAACGCCAATATCTGCCATACCGGCTGCACGAGCATCGGCTGCAATCAATAAAAACGGTACTCCGGTGGTGATTACTCTATCTTGAGCGAAATTGTTCTGAAATGCAAAGAGGCAAATTAAAAATACGGTTATTTTTTTCATTATAAATTCTGGATAATAATTAACAAATATAGTGTTTTCTTAAAGTATTACAAGTTTTTCTATTTTTTCTACTTTTTTATTGGTCAGGTTAGACTTTACGGTTAGTTTGTAAACATAGACTCCCTTGCCAATTTTATCGCCAAAATCGTCTCTTCCGTCCCAAGTGATTTCACGAGACAAGAACCCTTCGGTGTTGATGACTTGATTGATGGTTTTTACAATTTTTCCGGTAATAGTAAAAACCTGCACTTGAACGTCTAACGGTTCAAAAGGACGATTGTGTGAAAACCAAAATTGCGTATAACTTACAAATGGGTTTGGATAATTCAACACATTGGTTAAGCTGATTGTTTCATCTCCCACTACAATGAACTGAATTTCTGCCGAAACCGGATTATTGTAAACATCCCAAGCTCTAAAAGTTATGGTATGCAATCCCGGAGTTAAATCTCTAAACGGAAAACGAACTTTACCTTTGGTGTAATCGTTTAATTCGGTTTCGTAATAATCATTTAATATATACGGATTGTTTTCGTCTCCATCTAAAATGGCAACAATGTCATGACCAATTCCGCTGGCGGTATTAATCCCGTTTTCATCTTCTAAAAAAGCTAAGAAAATTGGACTGGCATTGGTTATTCCTCCTGAAATAAACGATTCGTCATTCATATACAGTCGAACACGTGGGCCAATGTTGTCTTCCGGAGCATTTTCGTTGATTCCTCCAATTAAAATCGAAGTGTCATAACCGGTTTGATCTTGCAAAACCGGACTAGTACTTTTGGCATAAAAACTAATTCTTCCGTTTCCAACCGGAATGGAAATGTCTTTGGGAACGATGAACTCAATTTCAAACAAACCATTGGTAACTGTAGCATTTCCTCTGAAAATTGTTTCGCCCAAGGTTTGAAAATTCATTATGATTAGGTTGTTTGAACCATCTCTTGTATTGTCATTTGCTAGGGTGCTTCGGTTAATTGATTTGTCAAATATTTGAACTGCAATATCACCATTGTAATTAGATAGTAAAGCATCTCCATTTAAATCTCTTACTTCACCTGATAATTTCACTTTACTTAATGCGTTAAAAACGAATGTAGATGAATCCGTTGGAACATCATTTACTTTTGTGAGAATGATCTTTGGTTTTGGAATGGCTAATTTTAGAGCAGGATCTCCAATGTAAAAAACCATTAATGTTTGGCTATTATAAGCGTTTTTAGCTCTACGTAAAGCTTCGGCAATGGTAGTTTCTTCACTTGAATTTGGTCCATAGCCATATAAATAGCTTGAAAACCCTTCGTTAATATCTTGTCCTGTAGTAACTCCAATTTGCCGTGTTGTTGTTATTAACGAAATGGCTCCTCCGGTTGGATTCCAATAAGTATATTCACCTGCTGTGGGTCGATATGGATTGTCAAATCGAGTAAATTCACAAGTTACAGTTACAATTAATGGATAGCGGTATTGATTATTTAAATTTTGAGCATCTGTTTTTTCAAAAATACGTTCCGATGCCAATTGATCTTCACCACCATGACCAAAATAATTAAAAACCAATGAGCCATTTTGAATTGCATTCAATAGTTCTTGTTTAAGTTTAGGATAACGTTGTCCGCCGGCAGATGCTTCTTGAACATAAGAATCTGCGTGAAATTTCAACACATTAACAAATGGTTTTTCGGCATTAATTGTGTTTCCTAAATTATCTATTCCTGTTTGAATTTGATTTTCCCAACTTTCATCAACGTCATCAGAAACTAATGTAAAATTATTTCTCCATCTACCATACGAATTAATGTCGTGGTATTGAATAACTTTATCCACCATTTCTTTTGCTTGTTGAACAGACGTAACCAACATTCTTCCAACAGCAATATCTAAGGCTTCAAACCCGGGAGTGTTACTTGCATTGAGCATTCTGCCTTCATGCGGATCCATCATACCATAAAAATCATCACTCATGGTTGAACTTAGCAGTGATTCGCTGCTTAAGCTGTGAAAGACAGGAACAATATTGGTGTTATTTGGAATTCTGTTTTTGTAATCAAACGAAGCATCACCAAACAAATTGAGGTATTTTACTCTTTTTGAATCTGTGGAAGCATTAAAATAAACATATTTAACCAAATTTCGAATGGCTCCAATGTCTTGTTTTCCCGACGAGAATTCTTGGTATATTTTGTCTAAAGTAATAACTTTAACGTTTAAATTAGAATAATTTCTATGAAAATTAGCTAATCTTTCCGCTTCAGAAGCCAAATTTGAAGGAGAAATTATCAAGTAATCAATGTCTTGAAACTGACTTTGGATATTGTTAAAAATTGTACCTTTAATGTCTTGATTAACTACTTTTGACTGCGATTCTCTCAAAGGATTGAAAAAATCGGCAGGATCAAGAGCTATGTATTTTCTAATTTCACCTAGATCTGCTTTAAATGAGAATATAGAACTTCCTTGATTCTCATATTTAGAAACATTATAAATATCTGTAATATCCCAAACCTGTTGAATTCCGGTTGCATTTGAAAGTTGAAATTCACCTACACCTATTAAAGAAGCGGCGGATTCATTTTGAAAACGAAATTGTTTTCCATACCCTTGAAGATTTCTTTTTGCTTTGGCAATCACATAATTCAAATAACCTCTTGCACTCGGCACTCCATTATTATTATATGTTAATTGTACCGATACATCTTGCGAGGAAGGAATACCAAATTGGGCGTTTCCTGTAGAAAACAAAGTTGAACTATTGGTTGGAATCGCTGTAAAATTTATGTTTTGTGATTGTCCGCCAACATTGATAGACAAATTGGAACTAGACAAAGAAATTGCCGCACTTGTAATAGTTAATTGAATGGTTGTATTGGTAACAACATTTGGGAAATTAAAATTTATAGCAAGTGGTGTTTGAGAACTGTATTGCTCACCATACCAAACTCGTCCAATCCTACCTATATTATTGAGGTCTTTTTCATAGAATTGATAATCGTCAAAGGTGGTAAAAACTGTAGAGGCTATGTCTGTTGGTTGCATTGCATCTGTTATTCTTTTTCCGCTATCTCCTTGAGCAGTTATATAATAATACGATTTATCTTCGTATAAATTAAGGTGCGTGTTACTTTCGGTATTCCAATTGTCCATTCCTTCGGCATAGAATAAAATGTAATCTTCAGAATTGAAAATTCCATCTTCTTCACCAACAAAAAGGATGGCGTTTTCGGCTAAATCGGAAGGATATTCAATACTGTTTAGCAAAGGAATCATTCTTCCGCCATTGCCATATATTTTTATATTTCTCGGGTCAACATTTGTGTTCATACCTAGCTGACTCAAGAAATTTCTTGAAATTTTATAGATTCCGGATTTTTCAACATAAAAACGATACCAATCTCCCGTTGCTAAAACAGAATTTTGAATGCTGCTAAAATCAAAGCTTGTTTCATTTCTTTGTTGGTAATTGGTTGAATTACTGTATGTAACATTAAATGATTTCACTTTCTTATAACCATCATTCGTCTTAATTATAGGAGAAAAGGTTAACAAAGCCTGTAGTAAATCCCTTGCTTTTCCATTTTTTAAACTAATATTTATGTTGCCTGGAATGTTTTTTAAAGTTAAATCTCCCAGTTCATGCTGAGCAATATTTTCAAGTACTAATGCAGATATTTTTATTGAGTTTTCATCTATGGGCGATGAAATATTGAACTTGTAATTATAAAGTATAAGTCTATTAACATCGTCAAAAAAGAAATTTTTACGTTGAAACTGTGGGACGTTTAAATGATGGTTTCCTAAGTCTAATAGCTTATTTTCCTGCCATACAACATCAATGTTAATGGTGTTTTGAGCATTACTAAACAAGCAGTTTAATACTATATATAGGAGTAGAATCTTTTTCATAACAAGAAATAAACGTAACGGATGCAAATTTATTACAAGATATACATATTTTGCAAAGTTTTAATTTATACTAAACAAAATTTTTTTGCGTTATAGGTTTGTTAAAAAGACAATAATTTTGTTCTTTTGACAAAAATTTTAAAAATCTGTTGTAATATAAAGGTTAATTAGTATATTGCGGCTCTAAATTTATTACCTACTTGACGTATGAAAGTAAACAAAATTATGACATTAAGATTGCTATTCGGATTGATAGTGATGTTTGGTTTTACTAGTTGTAGTAAAAATTCAAGCTCAAAAAATTCGTCAACAGCAACTGGTTGGAAAATCAACGATAAAAAAGGTGGTTTTCAGTACGCATCAAACTTCAAAAAGCAAGCAGCTGCCCCCGGTTTAATTGCTATTGAAGGTGGAACTTTCACTATGGGAAAAGTTCAGGACGATGTAATGCATGATTGGAATAACACTCCAAACCAGCAACACGTTCAATCATTCTTTATGGATGAAAGTGAAGTTACCAACCTAATGTATATGGAGTACTTAGATTGGTTAAAAAGAATCTTCGATCCAAATGACGAAAACTATACTAATATTTATAATGGTGCTTTGCCGGATACATTAGTATGGAGAAATCGTTTAGGTTATAATGAAACCATGACAAACAACTATTTGAGACATCCCGGTTACAAGGACTATCCTGTTGTTGGTGTAAATTGGATTCAAGCGGTTGAATTCTGTAAATGGAGAACAGACCGTGTTAATGAGGATATTTTGGAAAAAAACAAATACCTTAAAAAAGATGCAAAATTAACCGATGCAACTGCAGAAAAATCATTTAGCACAGAAACGTATATCAACACACCTTCGCAGACATTTGGTGGCGATGAAGAAATTGTACTAAAAGGCAAAGGTGGTCGTGCAAAAGCAACTACTGGACCTGACGGAGCTTCATCTGAAGCTAAAAATGTTTATGCTACACGTTCTTCCGGACTAATTCAACCAGAATATAGACTTCCAACCGAAGCAGAGTGGGAATACGCTGCTGTTGCTAATGTTGGAAACAGAGAGTATAACTTATACCAAGGTAAAAAGAAATATCCATGGAATGGTAGTTACACACGTTCAGGAAAAAGACAAGTAAAAGGTGATCAGTTAGCCAACTTCAAACAAGGAAAAGGTGATTACGGCGGAATTGCAGGTTGGTCTGATGACGGTGCAGATATCACTCAAGTAGTAAAATCTTATCCTCCAAATGATTTTGGTTTATATGACATGGCCGGAAATGTGAACGAATGGGTTGCCGATGTTTACAGACCTAGAGTAGATGATGAAGCTAATGACTTCAACTATTACCGTGGAAACGTTTACATGAAAAATAAAATTGGTGAAGACGGAAAAGTGGAATTAATTACTTCCGAAAACATCGTTTATGATACTTTAGCAAACGGAAAAATCATTGCTAGAAATCTTCCGGGTCAAATTGCTCAAGTTCCTGTTGACGAAAAAGAAACTTATTTAAGACAAAATTTCGACAAAAGTGATAACAGAAACTACCGTGACGGAGACAAACAATCGATTCGTTTCTACAAATTCGGCTCAGAAGAAGAAGGTGATGATACTGTGAGCGAAAAGAATAAAATGTATGATTCTCCAAAACATCAAGTTACTGTTGACAGTGCTTCATCTGAAATGGTTAGAAAATACGATAAATCTTCCAAAAGAACAACACTTATCGATGATAACGTGAGAGTTTATAAAGGAGGTTCTTGGAGAGATAGAGCCTATTGGTTAGATCCTGCTCAAAGAAGATTCTTCCCACAAGATATTGCAACAGACGACATCGGATTCCGTTGTGCAATGTCTAAAGTTGGACCAAAATCTAACAAGAAAACTGCTAAAGGAAAACCAAAATCAACGCGATAATTTCCTTTATTGAATAATACAAAAAGCCCTTTTTTAGGGCTTTTTATTTTTAAAACACTTTTTGTTTTATGGATATTTCACAAATTCATGCTCGTTTTTTAGAATGTTCTTCCGTTTCAATCGACACACGGAGGATAGAAAAAAATTCCTTTTTTGTTGCTCTTAAAGGAACTAGTTTTGATGCAAATTCGTTTGCCAAAGAAGCGTTGGAAAAAGGAGCATCCTATGTTTTGATAGATGATAAAGAATTTTTCTTAGATGAAAGAACAATTCTAGTTTCAAATACGTTAGAAACTTTACAAGAGTTGGCTAAGTTTCATAGAAACTATTTAAATTTACCCATTATCGCCTTAACCGGAAGTAACGGAAAAACTACAACCAAAGAACTATTTCAAGTTGTTCTATCCCAAAAATACAACACTAAATCCACGCTTGGTAACTTAAACAATCACATTGGTGTTCCGCTAACACTTCTGTCTTTTACAAAAGAAACCGAAATAGGTATAGTAGAAATGGGAGCCAATCACCAAAAAGAAATTGACTTTTTATGCAAAATCGCTCAACCCGATTATGGTTACATCACCAATTTCGGCAAAGCACATTTAGAAGGTTTCGGAGGAGTAGAAGGAGTTATCAAAGGGAAATCAGAAATGTATGATTATCTATCTCAACACAACAAAAAAGTGTTTGTAAACCTCGATGATCCAATCCAATCAGAGAAAACAGCTCAAATGGAGCAAATCACTTTTAGTACCTCAAATCCGGATAGCTTTGTTTTCATCAAAAACGTAGAAGCAAATCCTTTTGTAAAAGTAAACTACAACGAAATCGAAATCCAATCCAATTTAATTGGGTTATACAATGCAACCAACATCATTGCTGCAATTACGGTTGGAAAATACTTCAACGTTGTAATCAATGATTCTAAGCAAGCGTTAGAAAATTATAACCCAGATAACAATCGCTCTCAAATCATTCATAAAAACAGTAATAAAATCATTCTCGATGCCTACAACGCAAATCCGAGTAGCATGGAAGTAGCTTTACAAAATTTCATTCAACTGGAAAACAAAACAAAAATTGCCGTTTTGGGAGATATGTTCGAATTGGGCGAAGAAAGCCCTCAAGAACATAAAAATATTATAAAAAAACTAAGTTCAACCGCCAATTTCAACTGCTATTTAATCGGAAAAGAATTTTATGCCGTAAAAGAAAATCATCAACACCTGCATTTCTTTCCAACATTCGATGAATTTGCAGCACAATTAAAAAGCAATCCATTTCAAAATTCATTCCTGCTTATCAAAGGCTCACGCGGAATGGCATTAGAGCGAACACTTCAATACATTTAAAAATAATTTGGGCGTGTCCCTCCGCAAGCTTCGGGTCAGGCTTTCCGCTGCAAGTCCTCACAAAAAATGCCATTTTCTATAACCCAAAAAGAGCTTCCTTTGGTCGCTTTTTTGGCTTTAGAAAATTGGCATTTTTTTGTTCCGGGCTTTTCGCTTCAATCCTTCACGCAATTCGTGCTCCAATCCAAAATTCATTTTTAAAATAAATATCCTCATTCCTTATTTTCATAAAATTTGCAGTACGGACAAGTCGCGACCTGTCCCTACACATTTCTTCGTACGGACAAGTCGCGACTTGTCCCTACACATTTCTTCGTACGGACAGGTCGCGACCTTTCCCCACAATCCAAAAAATTACTATCTTTACCACACAAACAAACAACTGAATGGAATTTCAAAATACCCGCGAATTTGCACAACAATTAGACGCACAAGACGAACTTTTTAAGTACCGTGACGAGTTTCATTTCCCAAGTATAAATGGCAAAAACGTCATTTATTTCACCGGAAATTCACTCGGATTACAACCCAAACGAACCAAAACCTACGTAGACGAAGTGATGAACGATTGGGCACGCCTCGCCGTAGAAGGTCACTTTTATGCCGACAAACCTTGGTGGGATTATCACGAACGATTTGCCATTCCATTAAGTGAAATCGTTGGAGCAAAACCTTCCGAAATCACGGTAATGAATACGTTAACCGTCAACCTTCACTTGATGATGGTTTCCTTCTATCAACCTACGGAAAAAAAATATAAAATCATCTGCGAAGAAAAAGCATTTCCATCGGATCAATATATGTTTCAAAGTCAGGTGAAATTTCACGGATTCAACCCAAGCGATGCCATCATCGAAATCAAACGAAGAGAAGGCGAACACAACATACGTCACGAAGATATTTTAGCCAAAATTGAAGAAGTAGGCGACGAATTAGCATTAGTCTTAATTGGTGGTGTAAACTATTACACCGGTCAAGTATTCGATATCAAAACCATCACACAAGCAGCACAAAAAACAGGTGCTTTTGTCGGCTGGGATTTAGCTCACGCAGCCGGAAACATCGAACTTCAATTGCACGATTGGTGTGTAGATTTCGCTTGTTGGTGCAGCTACAAATATATGAATTCCGGACCTGGGAATGTATCGGGTTGCTTTATTCACGAAAAACACCACGGTGATTTTGAATTGCAACGTTTTGCCGGTTGGTGGGGACATAACAAAGAACGTCGTTTCAAAATGGAACCGCACTTTGAACCCGAATATGGAGCAAATGGTTGGCAAATCAGTAATTTACCGATACTATCTTTAGCACCCTATTTAGCATCCGCAGAAATGTTTGCCGAAGTAGGAATGACTAAATTAGTCAAAAAAAGAAATCTTTTAACGGCTTATCTTGAATTTATCCTTCACGAAATAGACGAGGAAATAGACGGAACCGAATTTGAAATCATCACACCACAAAACCAAGAAGAAAGAGCTTGTCAATTATCCGTTTATTTTCACGGACAAGGAAAAACTTTGTTTGATTATCTAATGGTAAATGGCGTTATCACCGACTGGCGTGAACCAAACGTAATTCGTTTAGCACCCGCACCATTCTACTGTTCTTTTGAAGACATGTATGAATTCGGACAAATCTTGAAGAAAGGAATTAGTAAGTAGGATTTATAGATTTTTGGATTGTCAGATTTTTAGAAAAATTCTTATAATCCAACAATCCAACAATCCAACAGTCGAACAATCTAAAAATCAACAATCCAACAATCAAAAAAAATATATGCACAGATACAAAGATTTAGAAATTTGGAAGTTAAGTAGAAAATTTTGTACACCCATTTATAAAGTGACTCAAAGTTTTCCCGAATCAGAAAGATTCGGATTAATAACTCAGTTAAGAAGAGCATCGATTTCAGTTCCTTCAAATATTGCGGAAGGCTCAGCAAAATCTTCAAACAAACATTTTTTAATTTTTTTAGAAAACGCTTTAGGTTCTTGTTATGAAATCGAAACACAATTATTAGTTTCAAATGATGTAGGATATTTAAATGATAATGATTTAAAAATTTTATCAGATGAACTTCACAAAATAACTTTAATGATTGCTAAATTTATGTCAACTTTGCGGTGAGAGAAGATAATTAGATTATTGGATTTTTAGATAATTAGATTCCTTGATTGTAGAATCTTTCTAAAAATCGAATAATCCAAAAATCGAACAATCTAAAAATCGAACAATCTAAAAGTTGAACAATCCAACAATCGAACAATCGAACAATCCAACAAATGACTAAACAAGAAATCCTCAAAACCTTCGATCCAAGCCAACCAGGCTTAGCCGATGCCACCATTTTTGGCTTACCTTTTTCTATTGAAGACAGCGAAATAATCGTAATTCCTGTTCCGTGGGAAGTAACCGTAAGCTATGGTTCCGGTGCATCAAAAGGTCCAGAAGCAATTTTAGAAGCTTCATTTCAAGTAGATTTAAATCACCAAGAATTTCCTGAATTATGGAAATTAGGAATCTTTTTAGATGAATCACCAAAAGGAATCAAAAAGAATTCAAAAAAATATAAAAAGAAAGCTGCTCCAATTATCGAAGCATTGGAAAGCGGAGCAATGTTAGATCATCATCCGGCTTTGCAAAAAAGTTTAGATAAAATCAATTATGCGTGTTCCGATATGGTGGAAGCCGTTCGTCAAAAAACATTGTATTGGTTAGAACATGGAAAAAAAGTTGTGCTTTTAGGCGGAGATCACAGTACACCACTTGGTTATTACCAAGCCTTAGCTGAAAAACACGACAATTTCGGAATTCTTCATTTAGATGCTCATATGGATTTCAGAATTGCTTATGAAGGCTTTACCTATTCGCATGCATCCATTATGTACAATGCATTACAAATTCCACATATTTCAAAAATAGTTCAAGTAGGAATTCGTGATTTTTGTGAACAAGAAGTGGATGTCGTGAAGCAACAAGGCAGTCGAGTAGTTGTACACACCGATTCGGATTTGAAAAGAGAAACGTTTGAAGGTAAAACGTGGCAACAGCAATGTGATCAAATCATTGCCGCTTTACCACAGAAAGTTTGTATCAGTTTTGATATTGATGGGATGTATCCTTGGTATTGTCCAAATACAGGAACTCCGGTTCCGGGCGGATTTTCATTTGAACAAGCTACTTATCTTTTAAGTCGATTAGCAGAAACCGATAAAGAAATCATCGGATTCGATTTAGTAGAAGTCGCACCCGGAGAAAATGATGATTGGGACGGCAATGTGGGTGCCCGAATGTTATTTCACATGTGCGGAGTGTTAGCTAAAAACAATAAAATGAATGTGGGAGAGAAAATCGTTTTTCCCAGAAATTAATAATTATATAAAATGATTGAACCCCAAAATAGTGAAGAACTACTTTGGGGTTTTTCTTTAAAAGTATCTTCGATAATTGAGTTTAAAAGTTAATGTTAAACTAAATTCAAAGCTTTATATTGGAGTTGCTTACGTAAAATCGTAACTTTAATAGATTATTATCAATTTACATTTTGGTATTATTCTTGAATACTATCAAATAGTAACACTAAAAACAAAAGTTATGCGATTCAAAAACTTAATTATACTAGCCTCCATTTCGGTTTTGTTCACGATGTGTGCACCAAGCCGTCCCGCCGTAGTTTCTCAGCCTGAACCACCGCCAATGTGGGGTCCGGTAGGGTATGAAGATGTTAGATATTACTATTTCCCGGATATGATGGTTTACTACGATGTTTACTCATCGATGTATATTTATCCGAGAGGAAACCGATGGGTAAGTGCTTATTATTTACCCAATCATTATGGACATTATGATTTATACAACACTTATAAAGTTGGATTAATGGATTATTATGGACCATCTCCTTATCATAATTTCAATATGCATAGACAACAATATGCGGTAGGAAATCAATGGCCAACGCAAGCAACAATTGGCGTTAGAGGTCAAAGTGGAAATCATTATGCACCAACTCGACCACGAACGTCGTCTGCGTCAGTTCAACCCACTAGAGGATCATCAACCCAACAATCTACTGTGAGAGGAAATTCAACTCAAACAAGTACAAGGGGAAATAATGCAGAAACACCGTCAACAACTGCACCAGCGGTAAGAAATCCGTCTGATACAAGAGCACCGGCAACAACGCCGAGAGCGACTCCAACTACACCAAGAGCCACTCCTTCAACACCAAGGGTAGCTCCGGCAGAAACACGTTCAAGTACAAGATTGCCTCAGCCTGATGCTCGTGCAGTTCGAGAAAGAACGCAGCAAATCAGACAGCAAAATAGATCCACAGCTCCTGCTCAAAGAAGTTCTGGAACAACAACTCCGACTACAACAAGAGGTGGCGGCGGTAGAGGAAATTAAGATAAACTTATCATTCAATCCATTTTAATCAATAGACATTTCTAGTATATTTGTCTATTGATTTTTATTTTTATGAAACTTCTTAAAAAAATTTCGCTTTCCGTTTTATTGATTTTGGTTCTAATTGCAGCTTTTATTTTGATTTACGGCTTTTATCTTAAACCAAAATACGATGGCGAAATGGCGTTGAATTCCATCCAAAAAGAAACGACTGTTTATTTTGATGATTACGGAATTCCACACATTTATGCTCAAACACAAAAAGATGCAATGACAACGTTGGGTTATGTACACGCTCAAGATCGATTGTGGCAAATGGAATTAATGCGAAGAATTGCACCGGGAAGATTATCTGAACTTTTTGGTTCGGTGATGCTTAAAAACGACAAGTTTTTTACTGGTTTAGGGATTGATGAAGATTCAGAAAAAGCAATTGCTCAATTGGACAAAAACAGCGAAAGTTATCAATTAACGTTGGCCTATTTGGATGGAATTAATCAATTTTTAGATGAAGGGCCATCCCCAATAGAATTTCAATTAGTAGGCGTTCCGAAGGAAAAATTCACCATCAAAGATGTGTATAATATTTTTGGCTATATGTCCTTTAGTTTTGCGATGGCTCAAAAATCGGATCCATTAATGACCGATATTCGTGATGAATTGGGAATGGACTATCTAAAAGATTTTGGTATAGACGGCTCTTTGGCTCATACCAAACTAAAAAGTTTTAAAGGGAAGTCCGAAGCCTATTCCGAAATTTCAAAATCAGTCGCTTCGTTATTGGAAAATTCACCCATTCCACCTTTCATAGGAAGTAATAGTTGGGTCGTTGGTCCACAAAAAACCAAAAGTGGAAAAGTGTTGTTTGCCAATGATCCACACATTGGTTTTTCGCAACCTGCCACTTGGTATGAAGCTCATATCGTAACACCCGATTATGAAATGTATGGTTATTATTTGGCCGGAACTCCGTTTCCGCTTTTGGGTCACAATCGTGAATATGCGTATGGTTTGACTATGTTTGAAAACGATGATATGGATTTGTTTTTGGAAACCAATAATCCTGAAAATGAAAATCAATACCTAACAAAAGAAGGGTTTAAAAATTATCAAATCATTGAAAAAATCATCAAAGTAAAAGACAGTTCGGATGTGGTTTTAAAAGTCAAAAAAAGTCATCACGGTCCGTTACTAAATGGTTTGGTTGATGGACTGAAAGAAGACAAACCCATTTCGATGTGGTGGACATATTTGCAACATAAAAATCAAATTTTGGATGCGGTTTATTCACTTTGTCACGCGAAAAATGTAGAAGATTTTCATCAAAGTATCGAATTGATTGCCGCTCCCGGATTAAATATTATGTATGGCGATGCCAAAGGAAATATCGCTTGGATAACTTCAGGTAAATTATATAAAATGCCCGAAAACGTCAATCCGAATTTTATTTTAAATGGTGCAAACGGAGAAGATGAACAGAAAAAATATTATAATTTTTCTGAAAATCCGTATTCCATCAATCCTACTTGGAATTACGTTTATTCTGCCAACAATCAAGTAGAACCCATCGATGATTATTTATATCCGGGCTATTACCTTCCGGAAGATCGTGCGAAACGAATCGTTCAATTGTTAGAACCCAAAAATGATTGGACGAAAGAAGATTTTATGAAAATGATTAATGATGATAAATCGTCTGTCGCTCCTTCAATTGTTCAAAGTATTTTAACAGGAATCAATCAAAACGATTTATCTGAAACTGAAAAAATCGCTCTAAATCAATTGAAAAATTGGAATGGAAGCAATGGTTTAACCGATGTGGCTCCGACAATTTACAATCAATTTCTGTTTTATTATCTCAAAAACACCTTTGAAGATGAATTAGGAAAAGACCGTTTTAATATTCTGTTATCCACGCATATTTTAAAACAAATGATTGCTTTTCAAATTGCTAATGAAGCTTCTCCTTGGTGGGATAATCGTTCGACGAAAGACAAAAAAGAATCTAGAAATGATATTATTTCTCTTTCATTCAAACAAACCATCGCTCATTTAGAAAAACAATTAGGGAATCAAGTTTCAGGTTGGACGTGGAATAAAGTGCATACCTTAGAACACAAACATCCATTGGGAGAAGTGGCTGCTTTGCGAAGTTATTTTAATGTGGGTTCGTTTGAAATCAATGGTTCCAACGAAGTCATCAATAATTTAATGTTCACTTTAACCGAAGAAGGTAATCATCACGTAAAATCAGGGCCATCCACTCGACGAATCATCGATTTTTCAGATATTGAAAATAGCTTGAGCATTCTCCCAACAGGACAATCCGGAAATCCTTTGAGTAAACATTACGACGATCAGGCTACGATGTATAATGAAGGGAAATTTAGAAAGATGAAAATGAATAAGGAGGAAATTGAAGCGAGTTCACGAAAGTTAATTTTTAAACCAACAAAAAACAGAAAACCATAAATTTTCTTTTATTTAGATTTGACTGAACAATTATCCTTATTTTTGTACTTGAATTTTTGATATTCATTCATGCAAACTCCTCAAAAAATTGCCGTTGTTGGTTCCGGATTAGTTGGAACTTTATTGGCAATATACCTCAAAAAATTAGGTCATACTGTTCACGTTTTTGATCGCAGTCCAGACATTCGAACGGTTGAATTTTCAGGGCGTTCCATTAATTTGGTGATGTCAAATCGGGGTTGGAAAGCGTTGGATGATATCGGCTTGACCGAAGAAATTAAAAAAATCGGAATTCCGGTTGATAAACGAGCGATTCATTTACAGGATTCAAAACTTACCTATCAAAATTATGGTAAAGAAGGCGAAGCAATTTATTCACTTTCCCGTGGTGTTTTAAATCGAAAAATGATTGATTTGGCTGAAGCCGAAGGGGTTGAATTCTTTTTTGAACACCGTATTTGGGATGTTACATTATCCGATGCCACTTTGCATATTGGAGAAACCGAAAGAGGTGAGTGGACCGATTTAAAATATGATAAAGTTTTTGGTGCCGATGGTGCGTTTTCGAGAATTCGCCACCGCATGCAACGCCAAAGTATGTTTGATTATTCGCAAAAATTTTTAAGCATCGGTTACAAAGAATTGCATATTCCGGCCAATGCGGATGGTAGTTATAAAATCGATAAAAATTCTTTACACATTTGGCCTCGCGGAAATTTTATGTTGATGGGATTGGCTAACTTAGATGGCTCGTTTACTTGCACTTTATTTATGCCATTTGAAGGAGAAAATTCCTTTGAAAGTTTACACGACGAAAAAACCTTAGTTGATTTTTTTGCAAAATATTTCCCCGATACCAAAGAAGTGATTCCCGATTTGGTGGAAGATTTCTTTAAAAACCCAAAAAGTTATTTGGTCACGATGCAATGCTATCCTTGGACGTTTAATGATAAAGTGGCTTTGATTGGCGATTCGTGTCACGCGATTGTTCCTTTTTATGGTCACGGAATGAACGCCGGTTTTGAAGATATTACGGTGTTGAACGAAATGATTTCGAAATACGGAAACGATTGGGAAACCATCTTTAAAGAATACCAAAAATCGCGAAAACCCAATGCCGATGCGATTGCCGAACTTTCTTATCGCAATTTTATGGAAATGAGTGCCAAAACTGCAGATGAGAAATTCTTATTGCAAAAGAAAATTGAAAAATGGTTTTCCGATAAACATCCCGAAAAATGGATGCCTCTTTACAGCAGAGTAACGTTCAGTTTGCAACCTTATTCAGAAGCTCTGGCCATTGGTGATTTCCAAAATAAAATTATGGAAGAAGTGATGCAAATGGAGAATATTGAAGAGAAATGGGATAGTAAAGAAGTGGAAGAGAATATTATTCAGCTTCTTTCAAAATAATTTATGCTTCCTCCCGATGCACTCTCTCAAAATCAAAAGCAGGTTTACAAATGGCAATATATTCACATACTTCATCAAACGGATTGGAATATTGAACACGAGTGTTTTTCTCAATTTTAATCGATTGACCCGCTTCTAAAACAATTACTTCGTCTTCAATAATAAATTGTTTTTTACCTTTAATGATATATGTGTATTCTTCAAATTCAGGAGTTTGAAACGGTTCACTCCAATGCGGGGGTGCAATCATATGAGCAATTGAAATTTCACTATTGCCATCAGAAGCTTTCCCGAAATGTTCTTCGATTAATTTTCCGTCTGTTGTTGGAACAATGAATGGCGATTTCTGAATTAAGTATTTTTTCATAAAAATTAATTATTTTTTTGCCACAAAGTCACAAAGTTTATCAACTTATTTTTCTTTGTGTCTTGGTGGCCATTATCACTTCCTAAAAATAAAATAAACCGCCAATACCAAACAACACATCCCCACAAAATGATTCCATTTAAACGTTTCATTTTTAAAGAAAAGCATTGAAAAGATGACGAAAATAACCAATGTAATCACTTCTTGAATTACTTTTAATTGTAATAAAGAAAACGGTCCGCCATTTCCTTCATATCCAATCCGATTTGCAGGAACCTGAAAAAAATATTCAAACAAAGCCAATCCCCAACTGATTAATACAATCGTAATCAGTCCGGCATTTTCAAACCATTTCAAGTCTTTAAATTTCAAATGGCCATACCACGCCAATGTCATAAATATATTGGAAAGTATGAGTAATCCGATGGTGAGAAATCCTTTCATATGTTCATTTTCAAATTGTCACATTGACACATTTTCAAATTTATTTCTTAAACATCTTACTCAAAATCCCCAAAGCCCCTCGAATAAAAGTAGCACTCGTCAACACTTTCACAACCGGATTTTGAGCCGTGCTTCTTCGGGTTGAAGTTGTACGAGTTGGAGCTTGTTTTGCTTGTCTACCAGCTTCTTTTTGCTTTGCCACTTCTTCAGCTTTTTTAGCAGCTTGTTCTTCCGCAGCAGTAATTTTCTTATCTAAAATTTCAAAAGCACTTTCGCGGTCAATTTCTTCGTTGTATTTTTTGGCTAATTTTGATTCAGAAATTAAACTATCAATTTCTTGAGAAGTTAACACATCCATTCTACTCATTGGTGCTCGAAGCATCGTGTCAACAAGTGGAGTCGGAATTCCTTTTTCATTCAACGCCGTTACAAATGCTTCACCAATTCCGAGTTGCGTAATCATTTCATCGGTTTTATAATAATCGGATAAAGGATAATTTTCAGACGTCATTTTAATTGCTTTCCGATCGTTTGCCGTAAAAGCTCTCATAGCGTGTTGTATTTTTAAACCCAATTGACTCAAAACACCAGCTGGAATATCTTGTGGATTTTGTGTGATAAAATAAATTCCAATTCCTTTCGAACGAATCAATTTTACGATAGTTTCAATCTGATCTTGTAATGCTTTACTGGCTTGATCAAAAATCAAATGAGCTTCGTCAATAAAAATCACTAATTCCGGTCTTCCTGCATCACCTTGTTCTGGCATTGTACTGTAAATTTCGGCTAATAAACTCAGCATAAACGTTGAAAATAACTTCGGTTTATCTTGAATATCGGTTAAGCGGATAATGTTTACATAACCATTTCCGTTTTTATCAATTCGCATTAAATCATCAATATCAAACGATAATTCTCCAAAAAACACATCCGCTCCTTGTTGTTCTAATTCGATGATTTTTCGTAAAATAGAACCGGTGGATGCTGTGGAAATTCTACCGTATTCTTTTTCAATTTCTGCTTTTCCTTCTTCCGTAATATATTGTAAAACCTTTTTAAAATCTTTTAAATCCAAAAGAGGTAGATGATGATCGTCGCAATATTTAAAAATCACAGCAACAACGCCACCTTGAGTGTCATTTAAATCTAAAATTCTAGAGAATAAAACAGGTCCAAATTCAGAAACAGTTGCTCGTAAGCGAACACCATTTTGTTTGGAAATCGTCATCAATTCCACCGGAAAACTTTTGGTTTCATAACCCAAATTAATTTTTCCATGACGTTCAGTAATAAAAGATTGTTCAATTCCAGGCATTGCAATTCCTGAAAAGTCACCTTTAATATCCATCATCAAAACGGGAATTCCATTCTTAGAAAGTTGTTCAGAAAGCACTTGAATGGTTTTGGTTTTACCCGTTCCGGTCGCTCCGGCAATTAATCCGTGACGGTTGAGGGTTTTAAGTGCGATGTTTACATGTGCTTCTCCACCAACGGGAACGCCGTCTAACATGGCACCACCAAGTGTTATAAAATCACCTTTGCAGGCATATCCGTTTATAATGTGATTACTGAATTCTTCGGCTTTACTCATGATGTTAAGATTTATATTTCAAATGTACTAAAAGGAAATGATTCAGAAAATAACATTTTAAAAAAGCAGTATATTTTCCAACAATCTAACCATCCAATAATCTAACAATCTAAAAATCGAACAATCCAAAAATCTAAAAATCTAATAATTCAACCATCCAATTCCGTATCTTTGCAAACTTATTTAATTGAAAAATGCTCCAAAAAGAAATACAATTAGCGGTTGAAAAGGGAGAAATGCTTCCGTTAATGGAAGAATTTTACACCATTCAAGGCGAAGGTTATCACACAGGAACAGCGGCTTATTTCATCCGAATTGGCGGTTGCGATGTGGGATGCCATTGGTGTGATGTAAAAGAAAGTTGGAACGCAGAACTTCATCCGCCCACGGAAACAGATATCATTGTATCCAATGCTAAAAAATATTCGGATACGGTGGTGATAACCGGTGGCGAACCGCTTACTTGGGATATGAATTCGTTAACCGATAAACTTAAAAGTGCCGGAATAAAAATTCACATTGAAACGTCGGGATGTTATCCTGTGACCGGAAAATGGGATTGGTTTTGTCTTTCTCCAAAGAAAAATAAATTACCGGTTCAAAGTGCGTATGATATGGCTAATGAATTGAAAGTCATCATTTATAATAAACATGATTTTATTTTTGCCGAAGAACAAGCGGCTCAAGTAAACCCAAATGCTATTTTGTTTTTACAACCGGAATGGAGCAAAAAAGAAGAAATGACACCGTTAATCGTAGATTATGTAATGAAAAATCCAAAATGGAGAGTATCTTTACAAACACATAAATATTTGAATATTCCTTAAAATTATTTTATAAATCAAAACAGAAAAATTATGAAAAAAACAGTTTTAACTTTTGCACTTTTATTGATTACAACAATTGGATTTTCTCAAGAAGCGTTTAAAAAAGACGTGGTTAATTATCTTGAAGTGAGTGGTCAGTCTAACACGTTTAAAATGATTACAAAAGATTTAGTAAATAATATTCCTGAAGCAAAAAAAGCTGAATTTCAAAAAGAATTAGATGCTTCTATCAATGATTTAATGAGTAAAATGGCCGATATGTATATGTCTGAATTTACGCATGATGAAATTAAAGCTTTATTAAAATTCTATGAATCTCCGGTAGGAAAAAAATTAACTGATAAAACTGAAGTGCTTTATAATAAAGGTCAAACAGTTGGTCAAGAATGGGGAATGGGATTGCAAACGATGATGATGAAATACATGCAATAAATTTCTAAAACCAATAATTTTTCTCGATGAGATTTTTGTTTTTACTTTTGCTATTGATTTTTGTAAACACTTCTGCCCAAGCTCAAATTCAAGGTGAGGATGAGGTCTATCTCAATGCCGATCTGCTAGAACCTGAGTTTCCTGGAGGAATGGATATGTTTTATACTTATTTGATGGCAAGACTTGATAAAAGCAAAATTAAACCCGGAGAAAAATTATTGGTTTCTTTTTTAGTGAATAAGGAAGGAGGTATGGAAAAGATCAAACTTTTAAAATTTGATGATATGGATACCGCCGTTGAAATTTTAAGAGCATTAAAGAATTTTCCCAAATGGAAACCTGCTCACAAAAACGGAAATCCTGTTGGAGTTGAATTGAAGATTCCGATTATATTTAATTAAAGTAATTTCAATCACATTCAAACCAAACCCACGGTTTCAACCGCCGGATTATTTAACATCCAAATCCACCCCCAACGTTTCAACCGCCGGATTATTTAACATCCAAATCCACCCCCAACGTTTCAACCGTAGGATTATAATCTACTCAAAACACAATCTCGCCAAATAATCAAAATGTTCACCTTCCAAAATTAATTCACAAGACAATCCGTTGGCAATTGCAGCATTTTCTAACGTATTATAATCGATATACATCCAATCAAATGGTTTCTCCGTTTCACCTTTATATGAAACTTTAAATTCTACTTCGCCATAATATTCTGAATCTCCGGGAATCCATTTTCCGCCATCTTCATCGTCATCAAACATATAAATGATGTCGGAACTATCTACCAAAATCTGACCATTTTCGGTCAACAAACTTTTTAGTTTCTGTAGAAATTTAGTGATGTTTTTCAATCTTCCGCACATTCCGGCACCATTCATCAAAAGTAAAATAGTATCAAATTTTTCGTTTTCCAATGTCATGACATCTTGCACTTTTACTTTTTTTAAACCTCTTAATTCGCAAGCTTTGATAGCATTAGGTGAAATATCAATCGAAGTAACATCATATCCTTTTTCTTGTAAATAAAGTGAATGACTTCCGGCACCGCAACCCACATCCAGAATTTTTCCTTTGGAAAGTTCCAATGCTTTTTGTTCGATTTTAGGCATTTCATCAAAATCACGAAATAAATAAGCAACACTCATTTCATCTGCTTCAGAAATCGAAGTTTCGGTTATCAAATCCTGCGGATCATTTCCGGTTTGGTAATCTAAAATGGCTTTTCCAAAAAGATCTTTCATAAAAAGTTTAAGAGTTTAAGAGTTTAGAAGTTTAAGCGTTTAAAAGTTGTTTAACTTTGCAATCTAAAATTGACACATTGGCACATTTTCAAATTGACACATTGGCTAAACTTGCCAAAGATAAGCATATCGAAAACAAAAAGTATTTTGATAAGTTAAAAAAGAAAACGCCCAAAAATTTAGATTATGTGATGCAAGATTTGCACGAAGCAGAATTTAAAAAGACTGATTGTTTAGATTGTGCCAATTGCTGCAAAACAACAGGGCCGCTTTTTACTTCAGCCGATATTGAACGAATTTCGAAACATTTCCGACAAAAACCACAACAATTCATTGACCAATATTTGCGTATTGATGAGGAAAATGATTATGTGTTGAAATCAGTTCCGTGTACGTTTTTAGAAAGCGATAACAAATGTTTTATCTACGATGTTCGCCCAAAAGCCTGCCGTGAATTCCCACACACCGACCGAAAAAAGTTCAACCAAATCACTGATTTAACTTTGTTAAACGTTGCAATTTGCCCTGCCGCTTATAATATTGTAGAACGAATGAAAGAGAAGCTACCTTTATGATTGGTTTGCTTTTACGAAATCTACTTCAAACAAAACCCACGGTTTTAACCGTGGGATAGTCAAAAGATATCTTTAATAAATCAAATATTTTCCTCTCACTTTCATAAACTCCTCCAGCCCTTTCTCCCAACTCTTCCTAATCTCAATCTCAGAAACACCTTCCTCAATTTGCTCCTGTAATTTTTTTGTTCCAGCCAATTTCACAAAAAATGAATTAAAAAATGTTTTTTTATCAGCAGTTGAATTATAAGCTTTAATTAACCATTTTAATTCCAAACGATTTACTTTTTGAACGGTACTCAAATTTTCACCATAGCAAAGCTTGCCATTATGCATCGGGTCTTTTGCTCCCAAATTAGGTTTCGGAGTAAAACTAAAATCAGTTTTAGCCAAAAAAGGCGAACCATAAATCTGAAATTGTTTCTCCGTTCCACGACCCACACTCACATTTGTTCCTTCAAAAAAACACAAACTCGCATACAAATTAATTGATTGATCATTAGGTAAGTTTGGCGATGGCTTGACTGGTAAACCATAAGTCATCTCATGAGTATAATTCAAACAAGGAATAACAGTCAAATTACATTGTATACCATCTTTCAACCATTTTTCGCCATTAATCATTTTGGCATATTCACCAATTGTCATGCCATGTAAAACCGGAATTGGATGCATTCCAACAAAGCTTGTAAATTCTTTTTCTAAAATTGGGCCATCAACAATACCTCCATTCGGATTTGGTCGGTCTAACACGATTAGCGGAATGTTGTTTTCCGCACAAGCTTCCATCACATAATGCAAAGAAGATATATAGGTATAAAATCTCGCACCAACGTCCTGCAAATCAAAAACCATCACATCAATTCCTTTTAATTGCTCCGGTTTTGGTTTTTTATTGTCGCCATAAAGCGAAATAATCGGCAATCCGGTTTTAGTGTCTTTTCCGTCTTTAATTAATTCTCCCGCATCAGCAGTTCCTCTAAAACCGTGTTCGGGAGCATAAATTTTTTGGAGTGTAATATTTTGTTCTAGCAAAAAATCTACTAAACTTACTTTTGTCAATTCAGAGGTTGTATTTTGAGGAACTGCTGTCGCATTAATTTTAAGTTTAGATATAATACCAGTCTGGTTAGTTACTATTCCAACCTTTTTGTCTTTCAATAAAGGTAAATAACCAGAAAAGTTTTCTGCTCCGGTCTTAATTGAAAGTTTTAATGTAGTAGTGTCTGAAATCGTACTGCTTTCTTCAGTTGTATTCATTTTTGTTTTGCTACTACAAGAAACGGTAACAATTAAACATCCTATCAGAATCAAATATGTACTTATTTTGTATTTCATAATTATTTTTTTAATCTGTAAAAATCTGTGCAATCTGTGGCAAAAAACTTTGTGTATCTTTGTCGTAACTTCAAATTATAAACATTGAATTTAGAATATTTCATAGCAAAAAGATTAACTACCGCAAAACACCATAAAAGTAGTATATCCAAACCAATAATAAAAATTGCAATCACCGCCATTGCAATCGGAATCATCATGATGATTGTTTCCGTAGCAACCGGTTTGGGTTTACAACAAAAAATACGCCAAAAAGTTTCTGCCTTTAACGGACACATTATTGTTTCTAATTTCGATGACAATCAATCCGAAGTCAGCAAAGTACCCGTTTCAACAAAACAAGACTTCTATCCCGAGTTCAAATCTGTACAAGGAATCAATCATATCCAAGCTGTAGCCAGCAAAGCCGGAATCATCAGAACCGAAAAATCTTTCGAAGGAGTCATTTTCAAAGGAGTCGGTAGTGATTACAAATGGGACAATATAAATGAATACATAGTCGAAGGAGGTATCCCAAACGTAAAAGACCAATTAAACCCCGAAGTACTCATTTCTCAGTATTTGGCCAACAGACTTTTTCTCAAAGTAGGCGATAAATTCAATACTTTCTTTATGAAAGAAGATAGTAACGAAATGCCAAACCTCAGAGTTTTCACAATTACCGGCATCTATAATTCCGGATTTCAAGAATTTGACGCTACCTATATACTGGGAGACATTCGCCACGTTCAACGAATCAATAAATGGCAACCGGACGAAGTAGGAGCCTTCGAAATATTTATCGACGATTTTAATAAAATAGAACAAAAAGGAGAAGAAGTCTACGAACAAACCTCCTATATGCTCGACAGTAAAACCATCATCGAAAAATATTATTTTATTTTCGAATGGCTGCAACTATTCGATTTCAACATCCTCGTCATTCTCGTCATCATGATTGTCGTAGCAACAATCAATATGGTCGTCGCACTCTTAGTCCTCATTCTCGAACGCACCCAAATGATCGGAATCCTCAAAGCACTTGGAGCAAACAATTGGACCGTCAGAAAAATATTTCTCTACAACGCATTCCACATTATCCTCCGCGGATTACTATGGGGCAATGTCATCGCAATTACTTTAATGCTCATTCAACAACAATTCGGAATCGTGAAACTAAACCCCGAAAACTATTACGTCAGCGAAGCACCGGTCTATTTCAATTGGCTTTACATCATCTTGCTCAACCTCGGAACAATTATAGTTAGTTTAATAGTCTTATTAATTCCGTCCTATATCATCACCAAAATATCCCCCGTAAAAGCAATCCGTTTCGATTAATTTATTAGAAGCTATTTCCCGCTTTCCATTTCAAGCTTGTTTGTCTTGTTGTTTTTTCCTAAGTCAAAAAAAGAGCTTCCTTTGGTCGCTTTTTTTCGCCAAGAAAAAATACAACAATCCTTCACAAGGCTTTCCATTTCAATCGGGGCTAGGGGAGCAGTGGTAAAAAGAAGTTTCAGGTTTCAAGTTACACGTTCCAACCAATATCAATTGATTACCAAACCAATCCGCTCCAATCCATCATAGCGAAGCTATCAAAATCCGCCCCAATCCGCGTTTAGCTTCAGCTAATCCGTCCAATCCGCGTCCCCTTGACAAGTTTCCAAAAGCTTCGTGCCTTTCTTAGTGGCAAACAACCATTGCGAAGCAATCCCATTCTGTGTATTCCGTGTTTTCTGTGAGAAAATAGTTTTCAGTCTCAGTTTTGTCATTCCGCAAGATGACGAAGTCGAAATAGGAATCTCCTGCCTTGGCAGGCAAAACCTGAAACTTAAAACTTGAAACAAAAAAAACTTTCTTGTATTTCCATCTCACAACCAGCACATTAAAAAAAACTTTCAAAAAGAGTTTAAAAAAGATTTGGAAAGCCCAAAAAGAGTACTACTTTTGCACCCGCATTCAGAGCGACGTTCTACAGAAAATTGAAGTTAAAAAAAATCTATAAAAAGATTTGGTAGGAGAGAAAAAAGAGTAGTATCTTTGCCCTCCACAAACGACAAAAAAAGGTGTAGTGACAAGTCGAGACTTGTCAGAAAAAAAGAAAAATAAATTTTTTCTTCGAAAAGCTTGCCTAATCAAAAAGAAGTTGTACTTTTGCACCCGCTTAGATGACTAGCTTACGATTTTAATCGCAGGAGCATTTAAGAAAAACAAGAAGACACGTTCATAGACATATTGAATTGACAGCACGATTAGACAGTAATGTTTAATCGAAAAAAAAGAGAGAGTAAGGTTAATCGAAAGATTAAAGAATATACCTAGTTAAACTTCGTCTAAAAAATGTAGCTAAGCAATTAGCTCAAAAAATATACGATGAAGAGTTTGATCCTGGCTCAGGATGAACGCTAGCGGCAGGCCTAACACATGCAAGTCGAGGGGTAGAGGAAGCTTGCTTCCTTGAGACCGGCGCACGGGTGCGTAACGCGTATGCAATCTACCTTGTACAGAGGAATAGCCCAGAGAAATTTGGATTAATGCCTCATAGTATATCGAGTTGGCATCAACATGATATTAAAGATTTATCGGTACAAGATGAGCATGCGTCCCATTAGTTAGTTGGTAAGGTAACGGCTTACCAAGACGATGATGGGTAGGGGTCCTGAGAGGGAGATCCCCCACACTGGTACTGAGACACGGACCAGACTCCTACGGGAGGCAGCAGTGAGGAATATTGGGCAATGGAGGCAACTCTGACCCAGCCATGCCGCGTGCAGGAAGACGGTCCTATGGATTGTAAACTGCTTTTATACGGGAAGAAACACCACTACGTGTAGTGACTTGACGGTACCGTAAGAATAAGGATCGGCTAACTCCGTGCCAGCAGCCGCGGTAATACGGAGGATCCAAGCGTTATCCGGAATCATTGGGTTTAAAGGGTCCGTAGGCGGCCTTATAAGTCAGTGGTGAAATCTCCTAGCTCAACTAGGAAACTGCCATTGATACTGTAGGGCTTGAATTATTGTGAAGTAACTAGAATATGTAGTGTAGCGGTGAAATGCTTAGATATTACATGGAATACCAATTGCGAAGGCAGGTTACTAACAATATATTGACGCTGATGGACGAAAGCGTGGGTAGCGAACAGGATTAGATACCCTGGTAGTCCACGCCGTAAACGATGGATACTAGCTGTTGGGAGCAATCTCAGTGGCTAAGCGAAAGTGATAAGTATCCCACCTGGGGAGTACGAACGCAAGTTTGAAACTCAAAGGAATTGACGGGGGCCCGCACAAGCGGTGGAGCATGTGGTTTAATTCGATGATACGCGAGGAACCTTACCAAGGCTTAAATGTAGATTGACAGGACAGGAAACTGTTTTTTCTTCGGACAATTTACAAGGTGCTGCATGGTTGTCGTCAGCTCGTGCCGTGAGGTGTCAGGTTAAGTCCTATAACGAGCGCAACCCCTGTTGTTAGTTGCCAGCGAGTCATGTCGGGAACTCTAACGAGACTGCCAGTGCAAACTGTGAGGAAGGTGGGGATGACGTCAAATCATCACGGCCCTTACGCCTTGGGCTACACACGTGCTACAATGGACGGTACAGAGAGCAGCCACAACGCAAGTTGGAGCGAATCTACAAAACCGTTCTCAGTTCGGATCGGAGTCTGCAACTCGACTCCGTGAAGCTGGAATCGCTAGTAATCGGATATCAGCCATGATCCGGTGAATACGTTCCCGGGCCTTGTACACACCGCCCGTCAAGCCATGGAAGCTGGGGGTACCTGAAGTCGGTGACCGCAAGGAGCTGCCTAGGGTAAAACTGGTAACTGGGGCTAAGTCGTAACAAGGTAGCCGTACCGGAAGGTGCGGCTGGAACACCTCCTTTCTAGAGACATAAGAAGTTTCTGGGTAAAAGAAAATAATCAAGAGATTGATTTTACTCTCGCTGTTAATTCAAATAATACAATTAAGCAAAAATACAGAGTCTCGTAGCTCAGCTGGTTAGAGTACTACACTGATAATGTAGGGGTCCCCAGTTCGAGTCTGGGCGGGACTACTATTTTAGGCTTAAAGGAAATTCTAGGGGTTGAGTGAGCCGTTATAAGTACTGTTAACTAATAACTGTTAACTGGCAACTAAAAGACGGGGGATTAGCTCAGCTGGCTAGAGCGCCTGCCTTGCACGCAGGAGGTCATCGGTTCGACTCCGATATTCTCCACAAGATTAATGTGAAAATTAATCAATTTGAAAATGTGCCAATTGACACATTGACGAATTGCCACATTAACAAAAGTTCATTGACATATTGAGATAAAACATTTAAAAAGTAGAAAATACGTAAGGTCGTAATTCATTACGATTTTATAAGAAAACGTAGAGGCGTAACACTGTTACGACTTTGCAAGGTCTTGTTATTAATAACAAGACGGCACATAAGCAAAATAAGGGCGTATGGGGGATGCCTAGGCTCTCAGAGGCGAAGAAGGGCGTGATAAGCTGCGAAAAGCTACGGGGATTGGCACACACGAATTAATCCGTAGATACCCGAATGGGGCAACCCGGCATGTTGAAGACATGTCATCCGCCGCAAGGCGAGAAGCAAACCCGCTGAACTGAAACATCTAAGTAGGCGGAGGAGAAGAAAACAAAAGTGATTCCGTAAGTAGTGGCGAGCGAACGCGGATTAGCCCAAACCAAAGTTGTTACGGCAATTTTGGGGTTGTAGGACCACGACATTTCTTGCGGATTGAATTAGAATTACCTGGAAAGGTAAGCCATAGAGGGTGATAGCCCCGTATAAGTAAGAGAAGATAAGGATAGTGGTATCCTGAGTAGGGCGGGGCACGTGAAACCCTGTCTGAATTTGGCGGGACCATCCGCTAAGGCTAAATACTCCTGAGAGACCGATAGTGAACCAGTACCGTGAGGGAAAGGTGAAAAGAACCGTGAATAACGGAGTGAAATAGATCCTGAAACCATACGCTTACAAGCGGTCGGAGCCCCTTCGTGGGGTGACGGCGTGCCTTTTGCATAATGAGCCTACGAGTTAACGTTGCTGGCAAGGTTAAGTGATTAAGTCACGGATCCGTAGCGAAAGCGAGTCTGAATAGGGCGCTTTAGTCAGTAGTGTTAGACGCGAAACCGTGTGATCTACCCATGGGCAGGATGAAGCTGTGGTAACACATAGTGGAGGTCCGAACCGGTTGACGTTGAAAAGTCTTCGGATGACCTGTGGGTAGGGGTGAAAGGCCAATCAAACTCGGAAATAGCTCGTACTCCCCGAAATGCATTTAGGTGCAGCGTTGGTCATAAAGTTATATAGAGGTAGAGCTACTGATTGGATGCGGGGGCTTCACCGCCTACCAATTCCTGACAAACTCCGAATGCTATATAATGTTTACCAGCAGTGAGGGCTTGGGTGCTAAGGTCCAAGTCCGAGAGGGAAAGAACCCAGACCATCAGCTAAGGTCCCCAAATATATGCTAAGTTGAAAAAACGAGGTTTGTCTGCCCAGACAGCTAGGATGTTGGCTTGGAAGCAGCCATTCATTTAAAGAGTGCGTAACAGCTCACTAGTCGAGCGGACGAGCATGGATAATAATCGGGCATAAGCATATTACCGAAGCTATGGATTTTACATTAATTTGTAGAGTGGTAGGGGAGCATTCTAACAGGGTTGAAGGTGTATCGCGAGGTATGCTGGACCGGTTAGAAAAGAAAATGTAGGCATAAGTAACGATAATGCGGGCGAGAAACCCGCACACCGAAAGACTAAGGTTTCCGCAGCTATGCTAATCAGCTGCGGGTTAGTCGGGACCTAAGGCGAACCCGAAAGGGACAGTCGATGGCCAACGGGTTAATATTCCCGTACTACTTATTGTTGTGATGGAGTGACGCAGTGGTGAAAGTACCGCGAACTGACGGAATAGTTCGTTTAAGGCTGTAGCTATATCCCAGATAGGCAAATCCGTTTGGGATGGTAAAGGCTGAAAGTACTCGGAGTCTTCGGACAAAGAGATAGTGTACCTAAAGGCTGCCAAGAAAAGCTTCTAAACTTAGATAATAAGTACCCGTACCGTAAACCGACACAGGTAGTCGAGGAGAGAATCCTAAGGTGCTCGAGAGATTCATGGCTAAGGAATTAGGCAAAATAGACCTGTAACTTCGGGAGAAAGGTCGCCCCGAGCAATCGGGGCCGCAGTGAAAAGGTCCAGGCGACTGTTTATCAAAAACACAGGGCTCTGCCAAATCGTAAGATGAAGTATAGGGCCTGACACCTGCCCGGTGCTGGAAGGTTAAGAGGAGATGTTATCCGCCTCGGCGGAGAAGCATTGAATTGAAGCCCCAGTAAACGGCGGCCGTAACTATAACGGTCCTAAGGTAGCGAAATTCCTTGTCGGGTAAGTTCCGACCTGCACGAATGGTGTAACGATCTGGACACTGTCTCAGCCATGAGCTCGGTGAAATTGTAGTATCGGTGAAGATGCCGATTACCCGCAGTGGGACGAAAAGACCCTGTGCACCTTTACTATAGCTTAGTATTGGTCTTGGATAAGTGATGTGTAGGATAGGTGGGAGACTATGAAGTGGCGTCGCTAGGCGTTGTGGAGTCATTGTTGAAATACCACCCTTTGCTTATCTGAGGTCTAACCCGCCTATGGCGGGGACATTGCTTGGTGGGTAGTTTGACTGGGGTGGTCGCCTCCAAAAGAGTAACGGAGGCTTCTAAAGGTTCCCTCAGCACGCTTGGTAACCGTGCGTAGAGTGCAATGGCATAAGGGAGCTTGACTGAGAGACATACAGGTCGATCAGGTACGAAAGTAGAGCATAGTGATCCGGTGGTTCCGCATGGAAGGGCCATCGCTCAAAGGATAAAAGGTACGCCGGGGATAACAGGCTGATCTCCCCCAAGAGCTCATATCGACGGGGGGGTTTGGCACCTCGATGTCGGCTCGTCACATCCTGGGGCTGGAGAAGGTCCCAAGGGTTGGGCTGTTCGCCCATTAAAGTGGCACGCGAGCTGGGTTCAGAACGTCGTGAGACAGTTCGGTCTCTATCTACTGTGGGCGTTAGAAATTTGAGTGGATCTGATTCTAGTACGAGAGGACCGAATTGGACAAACCGCTGGTGTATCTGTTGTTCCGCCAGGAGCACCGCAGAGTAGCTACGTTTGGAAGGGATAAGCGCTGAAAGCATATAAGCGCGAAACCCACCACAAGATGAGATTTCTTTAAAGGGTCGTGGAAGATGACCACGTTGATAGGCTATAGATGTAAAGGCAGTAATGTCATAGTCGAGTAGTACTAATAACCCGTAAGTTTATGTGAATAAAGTTCCCCCGGTTACGATCGGGGGAGTGAAACTTTCTACTAAATTAATTTTTATCTCAGTATGTTAAGATATTATTCAATGGATAATAAATTAAATTAATCATTGAAAAATTGCCTAAAGCAATTTAACCTTTTAAGGTGGTTATTGCGGCGGGGCTCACCTCTTCCCATTCCGAACAGAGAAGTTAAGCCCGCCTGCGCAGATGGTACTGCAATTTGTGGGAGAGTATGTCGCCGCCTTCTTTTAGAAACCCTTCATCTAACGATGAGGGGTTTTTTGTTTTATAGTTTTGTCACTGGAGGTTACGAGTTGCGAGTTGCGAGTTCGAGGGAAACTACAATGAAAATATTCTCTCACAGAAAGCACGGAAAACACAGAAATGATTGCTACGCAATGTTTGATTGCTTTTGCCACAAAAGAAAGAAAGGCACGAAGTTTTTGGTTGCGGGTTTTGCCACAAAGCAAAGAAGGCACAAAGGTTAGGATGATTGTGAAATGAAAACTGGGACTGATAACCGGGACTTTTGAGGTATTTATTTGTTTTGAAATGCTTTGATGTACCGAATTGCGTGAGGGATTGAAGTGGAAAGCCCGCAGGAGAAAGGTTTGCGTTTTTGCGGGTTGTGCCGGCGACCAAAGAAGCCGAGCACAACCCGACAAAAACCAACCTTTGGTACGATCCCGATATCTCCTATGTTTGCAAAATAAAGTTGATATTATAAATTTGAAGAAATAAAGTGAAAAGAAAGAGAGTATACCGATGGCTAAATAACTCTTGAAGTATATTGTTCGATAGATATTACCTCTTTCTTTTTTATCTTTTAGAGTTTGAACAGAATGTAAAGAATTGAGTATTGCTTAATATCTTGAATATCCAACTAGGAGAAAAGACGAAGGAAGATACATCACTTTATCAATTACTAATATTAAAAAAATGATTAAAAAATTATTAAAACAAGTCGCAGGAATTGATGTTGCTCAAAAGGAATTAGTCATTACTTTAGGCCGTATATATGAAGATTTCAACATTGAGTTATTTAGTTACAAAGTTTTTAAAAACAGTGATTCTGGAATTAAATCATTGGTTGAATGGGTAAATAAGCAAATAGATAAAGAGCTTCCCATACGTTACGTTATGGAAGCAACCGGAGTTTATCATCAAAAGTTTGCATATCATTTAGTCGATAACGGTTGTGAGGTAAGTATTGTATTACCCAATAAGATTAGTAATTACATACGAACCTTAGAACAAAAAACAGTAACCGATAAGAGTTGTTCGCAAGCAATTGCACAATTTGGATTAGAGCGAAAATTAGATCGATGGACAAAGCCTAAAAGCATTTACAGGGAGCTACAACAGCTTACCCGTGAAAGAGAGCAAATTGTTCAAGAGAGGAGTAATATTAAAAACCAAATACATGCTGAAAGTGTAGAAGCTATGCCAAATGAACGAAGTCTTGATAGGATGAAAAAGAGAATAGTATTATTGAATTTACAAGAAAAAGAAATAAAAAAAGAAATCAACGAAATTACAAAAGCTGATCTTCAAGTGTCCAATATCATCAAAAGAGTTACATCAATACCTGGTGTTGGTGAATTAACCGCAGTGACAGTTTTAGCGGAAACAAACGGTTTTGAATTAATAAGAAACAAATCTCAGCTAACTAGTTATGCAGGACTGGATGTAAAAGAAAAGCAATCAGGAACCTCAGTAAAGGGGAAGCCAAGAATATCCAAGAAAGGAAATAGGTTTTTAAGAAAATCATTGCATTTACCAGCATTAAGTGCTGTAAAATGGGATGAAAATTTTAAAAGTGTTTACGCAAGATTAGTGTCTAAACACGGTATTAAAATGAAAGCTTTGGTAGCAGTTCAAAGAAAGTTACTCGAACTAATCTATATTTTATTCAAAAATGAAACAGTTTACGATAAAGAATATATAACAAAAAATAGCGTGCAAACACAAATGGTTTAAACACGCTATAGAGACTAGTTCAGAGACTGTCTTGAAAAACAAAACTAATAAAAATTTAGATTTTATTTTGGAAATCAACACAGAATCTATCGGGATGTAACGAAAAGCCCGACCCGTAGCTTGTCGGAGGGGCACGCCCAAATTTTTTTAAAAAGTTTGTTTAACGACTCTTTTGTTAGAAAATTCTATTTATTGGTTTTCTATTCTTAAAACTGATACATTTGTAGTGTGTTTACTGACCGGTATGTATAAAAGGAGCAACTTATTTATTTGTTTTTTTGTTTCAGCATTTTTGTGTTGTGCTTTTTCGTGCCAATTTGTGTTGGCTCAGACTTCAAATCGTGATGAGATTTTTTTGAAGGCGAAAGAGTTATTGGGCAATAATCCGGATGAGACGATTAAAGTTGGTCAGCATTTGGTGAGTTTAGAAGATAATCATTCCAAAATTAGTGCGGTGAAGCGGCTCGTTTCTGAGGCATTTTTGGTGAAAGGTGACTATCACAATGCGTTGGTATATGCTTTTGAAGCGGGTTATGATTTTGAGCGATTGGTGATTGAGGATAAAATTGAAGTTTTACTGCTAAAATCTTCTATTTTGTACGATTTGAGTTTGGATGCTCAGGGTAGTACTTACTTGAAACAAGCGGGAGATTTTATTGCAATGATTGATGATTTTTCTACTAAAGAGAATTTTGAGAATAAGTTGATTTTGCATAAGATTATGGTTTTGATTCGCAAGCAAAATTTCGATAAATCGATTGTTTTGTTTAAAGAAACAAATGAATTTTTGAATGAGAATGCCGATTTGAAACAAGAATTTGATGTTGTTAAAGGTGTAGTTTATTTTAATTTGAGGCAATTGGATTCGGCTCAAATTTATTTTAATAAGGCGTTGGATTTTAGTTCTAAACGCAAAACGGAAAACTTTTTTGAGAAATCGGTTGTTTTGGCTGAAAAAAGCAAAGTATTTTTTGTCGAGAAGAATCATCAGCAAGCGATTTCATTGTTGAATGAGTCGTTGATTTTAGCAAATAAGATAAATAATGTTCCGCTTTTTAGAATGGTTAACAAGCAGCTTTCGGTTAATTATCTTGTGTTAAATGATAAGTCTAATTATCAGCGTTATAATAATGAATTTCTTATTTTGGATGGTAAGTTGGAGCAAATGGAAGAGGAATCGATTAATTCTGCGTTTAATTTAATTTCGGAAGAATATGATCTGAATTTTGTTGCAGAGGAAAATAAAGCCAAAAATAAATTATACATTTTTTTAGTTGGAACTGTTTTATTATTGGTGATTTCAATAGCTTTTTATCTCAAAAATAGTTGGAAAAGAAAACGTTTGAATGAGATTATCAAATATTTAGAGATAAGTAAAAATTTGTTTCACAAGCCAGCAACTATTGAAGTTAAACCTAGTGATAAACGAATGTTTATTCCTATTGAAACAGAGCAACTTCTTTTGGTAAAACTGAAGCGTTTTGAGCAATCAACCAGATTTACTAGCAATGATATTTCGTTGGCAACTCTTGCCAGTCAGTTTGATACGAATACGAAGTATTTGTCTGAGATTATCAATAAGCATTATGAGGATAATTTTAATACGTATATTAATAAACTGCGGATTAATTATATAATTGAGAAGTTGAAATCGGATCCGAATTATATCCACTATAAAATTAGTTATTTGGCTGAGAAGTGTGGATTTTCATCACACAGTAGTTTTGCAACTGTTTTTAAAACAATTACGGGAATTACTCCAGCCACTTTTATTGAACTTTTAAAGGAAGATTTAGAAAAGGAAAAAGACGAAGAAGTTTTAGATGAAGTGTAATGAAAACATAGTATTTGCTTTAGTAGTAGCATTATTTTTGTGTTGCTCGTCATTCCTTTTTGGTCAAACTAAGACTGAGTTTGATAGTATTTTCAGAATGTACACAATCAGTATTTATGAAAATCCGGATAGAGCTATTTTTGTTGGTGATTCGATTTTTAAAGCAGTTTCGAATTCTGACATTCAAGTGAAAGCATTGATGTTGATTTCAGCAGGTTATTCATCGAAACGAAATTATCAAAAATCATTAGAATTTTCTAATAGAGCCAATGAGCTTTCGAAAAATAGTGATGATGTTTTACTACGAATTAAAATCGTAAATAAAACTGCGATTCAGTATCAACAGCTCAAAATTTACGAAAAAACAATTCAATACCTTGATGAAGCGGAAGAGTTGATTTTGGCTTATCCGGTTAGAGATTCTGTTACTTTTTATTTGGCAAACAATTATATAGTTCGCGGTTTGGTTTATAAAGAACGATTAAACTGCGAAATCGGAATTACTTTTTTGGATAAAGGAATTAAAGAATATGCGAAAGTGAATAATTCCAATAGTATTGCCAACTCAAGTATTGCCTACTATAATAAAGGAAATTGTTATGTTTTATTAAAAAACAATGAAGCAGCTAAATTGAGTTTTGAGGAATCAATTAGTTTAGCAAAAAAAATAAGTGCCAATAGTTTGCTAGCATTTGCTCAAAAAGGCTTGGCAGAAGTTTATACTATTGAAGGACGATATCAAGACGCCATTGCTATATTGAATGAAGCTTTTGTAACTTCTAAAAGTGTGGGTGATTTAATTTTAAATCAAGGAATTTATAAAGGTTTATCCGAAAATTATCTTGCTCTCAATAACTGGGAAAATTATCAAAATTACAATCTTTTATATCTTCAGAATAGAATTAGGATTAAAGAATCAGAACGAAAATCAATCAGCACTTCATTAGCGGAAATTAAAAAAGAACAAAAAAGTAAATTAGAACAACTACTTCCTTCGTATCAATACGGAATTTATTTTCTCATATTTTTAAGTTTATTGATTATTATTTCATCAATTTTAAGTTACTTAAAAATTAAAAAAGAGAACATTTTTCTTCAAAATGTAATAGATAGATTACAAAAAACCAAAAACGAATAAGTCTATTCGTTTCAATCAAAATTTTCAATTAAAATATTGTAAATCAAATATTTATATTTTTATTTTGCCTTTCAAATTTCGGTAATTTCCAAAGTCATTACATATTAATGTATAGTAATAATATATATTTTTATCCGAACACTAACTAAACCGTTAAATGTAATGAGAATGCGAAAAAAATTACACCTATTCAGCTCAGTAAAAAAGTTTTTACTGTTATTAAATTTCAGAGAGCACGAAAATGATGCTCAATTTTTGTTGATACAAAAAAGTATCCAAAAGAAAATTATTTTACCTTTTCTGTTATTGTTTTTTTCAATAGCAAGTTACGGGCAACTCGCCACCGAATCTTTTGAAAGTGGAATTCCTGCAACATGGACACTTTTTGGAAATGGAGTAGGCTCTTCAACTTGGGGAATTTCTCCAGATGGTTATTTAGGTAGCGATGCTGCTTTTGTTAATCCGAGTTCTGAAAACATCGGACAAGGAAATACAGCCCAATACTTTTTGGTTACGCCAACTGTTTCAGTTCCTGAAAATGGAGAAATTCGGTTTTATACAAAAAGAGCAACTTCAAATACTAACGATAATGTTAGTTATCAAATCAGACTTTCTACTGCCAGTCAACCCGATATCAACGGTTTTACGGTTGTTTTGCAATCTTGGGACGGAAATGATTTGAACGATACTCAAGAAACTGAATACGAAGAAAAGATTGTAGCAATTCCATCATCTATACCTGCGGGATTAGACATTTACATTGCTTTTGTAGCAGTTAATACTCAAACCGGAGCTGTAGCTTCAGGCGATGCTTGGTTTATAGATAATATTCGTGTTATCGAAGGTTGTTTGCAAGTTGTTGCAGAAGATGTGACTTTTTCTCAAATAAGTCCGGTTTCTGCCACAGTAACTTGGACGCATCCAAACGAAACAAATTTTGATATTCAGTATGTTGAAGAAGGCGAAAGTCCTTCAGCGACTTGGAATACGATTAATGGTAATACTTTTACCTTTGATGATTTAACAGGAGAGACTACCTATGATGTTTACATCAGAACAATTTGTGATTCGGAAACTTCAAGTGAATGGGCTGGACCTTTCAGCGTTACCACAGCAGTTTATGGTTTATCGTGTGAACATCCAATCGTAATCAATGCTTCAGGTGGTAATCCATATTCTTTTGATAGTAATTTGATGTATTTTCCAAACGCAGATACAATCACATATACAACACAAGGAAATAACTGTTTACCCGCAGCAATAACAGAAAACTATTTAGAAGGAAATAAAATTTTCCTTTCCTATACACCCGATCAAGACGGTTTGATTAATATTAGTCAAATGACACTTCCTTGGTCATCCGGAACAGAATGTTGGGGAAATGCTATTTCAGGGGTTTTTATCTATGAAAATTGTGGAACTATTGGTGTAGAGTGTTTAGCTGGACTAAATACAACAAGCACTAGTCAACCTAAAACAATTGAAAATTTCCCTGTTACAGCAGGAACAGAATATGTTATTGTAATTTCAACTTCTTTTGCCGGAACAACAACAAGTGTTTGTTTTGAGTTCGATTTATCATTTACAACATGTCCTTCACCTTCTCAATTTTCATTTACAAATTTATTACAAGAAAGTGTTGTTTTTTCTTGGGATAATCCGGTAAGTATTGCAGATTCTTGGGAATATGTTGTGTTGCCAGTTGCCGATCCTGCCCCAACAGGTTCGGGAACTCCTACAGCAACGAACGAAAACATTTTAATTGATAATCTAACAGCAGGAACTTCTTATAATTTATATGTAAGACCAGTTTGTGATGGAACTCCTGGAGAATGGGGAGCACCGATTACATTTACAACACAATGTAATGTGTTTGATACTCCTTATACTACAGGTTTTATTGGTGCTTCGGCATCAAATCCTGAGCCTTGTTGGACATCTTTGGATGTAAATAACGATGGCGTAAAATGGTCATATCAAGCAGGTTGGGAAGAAGGTTATTTAGGTTATGCTACATTACAAACAAGTACAAACCAGAATTTCAATCACGATTATCTAGTTTCTCCTCAAATCAATTTTGATGGTGTTCAAAAACGCTTAAGATATTCACATCAAGTAGGATGGGGAGGAAGTTCAAGTTATAGCATTAGAATATCTACAACGGGTATTGGTGAAGAAAATTTCACTTATGTATTATTACCTGAAACAATAATTTCTAACGAATCTTGGCAAGAAGTTATCTATAACATTCCTACGGAAGTCACAGGATTAGTTAACATTGCTTGGATAGTTTCTCCGGTTGGTTCCGGTCAGGCAGCAAGTAGAATTTCTATCACAAATGTATTTATTGAAGATAAACCAATTTGTCCGGATCCAATTGCTCCAATGTTGGTTGAAGGTAGTGAAACTACTGAATCAGCTCAGTTTTCGTGGACTGTTGGTGATTTAGAAGATCAATGGGAAGTTTTGGTTTTACCATTAAATGATCCTGAACCTACAAGTGATTCAACTGGAATTATTGTTTCTGATAATCCTTATACCTATGGTGGTTTACTTCCTGCAAAAAGATATAAGTTTTATGTGAGAGCTTATTGTAGTGATGAGCATCAAAGTACGTGGGTTGGTCCGGTTAATTTTATAACCGATTGTATTTCTTTTGACACTCCTTTCTACGAGAGTTTCAATGATGAAGATGATAATACTCAAAAGTTCTGTTGGTCAATTAATAATGCCAATGCAGATGCATCAGAATGGGTAATGGGAGCCACAAATCCAGAAATTCGTGCTGGTGGTGGTTGGTTTAACCCAACAACAAGTTATGATGATTGGTTGATTTCTCCTGCCATTAATGTGGAAGGTGTAAAAGAATTAAAATTCAAATACAGAGCAAGATTTTCAATTTTTCACCCAGCTTCAAGATATGGAATTCAGGTTTTAATTTCAACAACCGATACTAATCCTGAAAGTTTTACAGAATTAGCACCGTTAGAGGTATTTACTAATATCGATTTTATCGAAAGGTCGATTTTCTTTGAAGCAAGTGGAACAGTTTACATCGCATTTAGAGTTCCGCCGGATTTTGATTTAGCTCCCGGAACTTCAATTTTAGATATTGATGATGTTTATATTGTTGACGCTCCATTATGTCCAATGCCAAGTGCTTTAACAACTACTTCTGTTTTATCGGATAATGCCAATTTAACTTGGATGCCCGGATTTGGAGAAGAATCTTGGCAAATAGTTGTTCAAGAGGCAGGTTTAGGAATTCCAGCTGTGGAAGGTGAAACAGTTTCAGCAACAACTTATAATGCAGATCAACTTTTACCTGGAACTCAATATGAATTCTATGTTCGTGCCGTTTGTACAGATACAGATAGTAGCGAATGGGTAGGGCCGTTTGTTTTCACCACACTTTGTTCACCATTTAACACACCATTTATCGAAACATTTAATTTTGATTCTACAAGCGAAAGTTGTTGGAGAATCTTAAATTTAAATGATGATGGTTTTGAATTCGCAATGAATGTAACTTCTAATACTTATGAAGGAGATCAAGCGGCCGGAATGTTCACCGGATCAAATGGTGCAAATGATGATTGGTTAATTACGCCAACCATCAACGTAACAGCAAATCAACGCTTACGATTCTTTTATAGAGTTTATAGCTCATTTTTTACAGAAGATTTAGAAATAAAATTATCTACTACAGGAATAAATCCTGAAAGTTTTACAACGGTTTTATACGATACGGAAGAAGATCCAAATCCATTAAACAATGAAGAATGGAAAGAAATGATAATCAATCTTCCTGATGGAATTACCGGAAACATCAACATAGGATGGCATATTCCAACAAAACCTGCAAGTCCAGCTGGTTATAGAGGTCAACTTTTATTTATCGACAGAGTAATTATCGAAACTATTCCTGCTTGTCCTGCTCCTTATAACATCACCATTTCTAACATTAATGATACAACTATTGATGTAAATTGGGAAACGGCCGGAACAGAAACACAATGGCAAGTAGTAGTTCAACCATACGGAACACCAGCTCCGGGAGCAACTTCTTTACCGGAATATACTCATGTTGCAAATGCTCATCCGTTTACAGTAGAAGGTTTATTGCCAGCTCAAAAATACGAAGTATATGTTAGAGCAATCTGTGAAACAGAACCGGAATGGGTTGGTCCATTAGAAGTTACAACAAAATGTAGTTTTGAAGATTTATGTGAATACACTGTTACCTTGAGCGGAGGGCCTTCTTCCGGAATTGGTGGCGGAATTGACGTCATTCAAAACGGAGTTGTAGTTCAAACCTTAAATTTCCCAACCGGAGCATGGAATGAAGAAATGCAACCGGTAGACTTTATACTGTTTTTATGTAGAGGTGTTGAATTTTCATTATTCTGGGATTCCATCGGAACAGCTCCAGGTCAATTTCCGGGTGCAACCGTAGAAGTTAAAAATTCGTTAGGTGAAATCATTTCTTCTACCGATTTAGGATTACTTCCCGCTCCAAGAAGAATTTTCTTTACCGGTATTGCTACTTGTGGCGAAATCACTTGTCCGCAACCAACCGATTTAACAATTAGTGAAACAGGAGAATTATCTTGGACAGCCGGTGGATCTGAAACTTCTTGGGAAGTGTTTGTACAACCATTCGAAAACGGAACACTTCCAATTTCGGGAACAATTGTAACAACAAATTCATACCAACCACAAGCATCAGACTTTACAGCCGGAAATAGTACTTCATATGAATATTTTGTTAGAGCAATTTGTTCTGATGATGATATAAGTTACTGGTCTGGTCCAAATGCATTTGTTAGAAACGATGCTCAGTCAACAGCGGTTACTTTAACGGTTAATGATTCTGAAATTTGTTCAGTAGCCACTCAAGCTTCCTTTAATGGAGCAACACCTTCTGCAGATGCAATGTCTTGCGAAGGAATAAATGGAGGAGATATTTGGTATGAATTCCAAGCGACTTCAACAACACATTTAATTGATTTAGATAATTTTTCAGGAAATCATTATGACAGTTCAGGAGATCTTCCTTACGGGAAAATAACATTAACATTATACCGAGTTAATGGAGGAAATTTAGAAGAAATAGTATGTACATACAACAATGCTATTGCAACAATGTACTCAACAGAATTAGTAATTGGTGAAACTTATAAATTGAGAGTAACTCAAAATGAAACAGAACTTTCGCCATATACTTTCGATATTTGTGTAAAAACAATTGTTGATCCGTGTACATTCAACGTGATAAACGGTGGATTTGAACAACCGATTGCTACAGTTGGTTTAGTAAATAATATGATTTCTCAAAACATTGTACCGGGTTGGAGAAATGATGTAATTGGCTATTGGTCAAATGGTACTTTATTTTATTTTGATGCTTTGAATACGGTTGGAACTGCACCGCAAGAAGGAGCTCAATTTATTCAAATGTTGGCTTCTGATGCTGGATTAGAACCGGATTTGAACAACATTGACGGTATGTTCCAAGACTTCGATAGTTCTGAAGTAACGCAATATGAATACAGTTTTGCTCATGCAACGCGTGGTGGAGAAAATTCAGTTGATTTATTCGTTGGTTCGCCACAAGGTCCTTTTGAATTAGTTCATCAATCTACAACCACTAGTTTAGCTTTTAATGTGTTGGAAGGAATCTATAATGTTCCTGCCGGACAAGATGTAACACGTTTCGTATTCCGATCAAGAAATGACGGTATCGGAAATCTTTTAGATGATATTAAAGTTACACCAAACAACAGAATTATAACGGAAAGTCAAACCGTAGAATGTGGTGCAGGTCCTGTAACCGTTCAAGCAAATGGAGTTGGTACTTGGGAAGCAGACGAAAATAATCCTGGTTTAACAACCTTTACTGATGTTAACGGTGGGAATGCAACCATCTCAGGTTTTGGTGCTCCGGGAGAATATGTTTTCTATTGGAGAACGCGTTATTGCGAAAATTCAATCACGGTTACTTATTTAGGTTTTGATGATGTTCCAACAGTAACTACTCCGATAGAATATTGTTTGAATGCAACGGCTCAACCATTAACTGCAACAGCAACAACTGGTTATACTTTAAAATGGTACACTGAAGCAAATGGAGGAACAGGCTCAACAACAGCTCCAACACCAAGCACAGCTGCTCTTGGTTCAACATCGTATTATGTTGTAAACGTTGATACAAACGGTTGTGAAGGACCACGAGTTGAAATCGTTGTAACTATTGTAGATTTAACCATTCCGGAAGTTGGATTTTATTATGATGCAACTACCTATTGTGTAATTGGAACTAATCCAATATTATCAACCAATCCAGGTTTTGTATCTGGTGGAACTTACATAGTGAACCCATCTACTGGATTAAGTATCAATTCTCAAGGAGCAATTGACTTATCAAACAGTGATGCCGGAACCTATGAAATTACTTATTCTGTTCTTCAAAATGGATGTATTGCTGCTAACCAAAGTTTGTTTACAATTACTATAACCGATTCAACTTTAGCAGTTGTTAATCTTGAATATGAAACACCAATTTGTCTTTCGGGAGAAAATCCAATACCAACAGATCATTCAGAAAATGGTGCATTTTCATCTGAAACATTAACTGTTAATTCTGTAACAGGAGAGATAGATTTATCTTCAGCAACAGCAGGAACACACGTAATTACTTATGCCGCTTTAACTGATGTTTCATTATGTTTAGAAGGAAATTCAACTTCATTTACCATCGAAATTACGGAAGGTGAAGAAGTGGTTATATCGCAAGAATGTAATGGAAATGAATTACTACTTTCTGTAAACGAAAATACTTCTGCCGATTATATTTGGATGGATCAAAACAACAACATTGTAGGTTCAAACGAAGCAGTATTTAATGTGAGCGATTATTTATCCGAGAATCCATCGGCTACTTTCCCACAAACATTTACACTGACAGTTGTTACTGGTGAATGTTCTAGTGAAGGTCAATATATCGTTACTTCCATGCCTTGTGTGATGATTCCAAAAGGAATTTCTCCAAACGGTGATGGTAAAAACGATTCATTAGATTTAACTGGAATGGGAGTTCAGCAAATAACCATCTTTAACCGTTATGGTAGAGAAGTGTATAATTTCAGTGGAAACTATTCCAATCAATGGAATGGTCAATCAAATGATGGGAAAGAACTTCCATCGGCAACTTATTTCTATAGCGTTGCCAAACAAGATGGAAGCACAGTAACCGGATGGATTTACATTAACCGATAATAATCATATAATTCAAAGGCAGTTTGCTTAGTTAAACTAGGCAAACTGTTTTAAAATACTAAAAAAATGAAAAAAATAGTTTTGACATTAGCCTTTGCATTGATGATTGCTCTAGATGGTCAGGCACAACAAGATCCACATTATACGCAGTATATGTATAATATGAATATCATGAATCCGGCTTATGCAGGTTCAAAAGAAAGTTTATCCGTTGGTTTATTATACCGTGCTCAATGGGTAGAAATCGAAGGAGCACCAAAAACAGGAACATTATCCATCCACAGTCCGGTTGGAAAAAATGTTGGTTTAGGATTGTCTGCCATCACAGATAAAATCGGTCCGGTGGAAGAAAACAATGTGTATGCAGATTTCTCTTATACATTGAATTTAGGTGGCGAACATCGTTTGGCTTTCGGTATCAAAGGAGGAGCAACTTTCCATAAAGTGGGTTTGTTTAGCGATATCGGAAATGGGTTTGTCCCAGATCCTGATGATCCTGCTTTCAGCGAAAATTCAAGCAATACCTATTTAAACCTTGGTTCCGGACTTTTTTATTACAACCAAAAGTTTTATGCAGCTTTTTCTGTACCAAACATGTTAAAATCAAAACATTTGGATGTAACTCAAAATGGTCAGGAATATGAATTTGGTTCAGAAGTACAACATTATTTCTTAACAGCCGGTTATGTTTTTGATTTGTCAGAAAATACAAAATTTAAGCCGTCTTTTATGATGAAATCATCATTTAACGCACCAACTTCGTTAGATGTTTCGGCAAATGTGTTATTTTTTAATAAATTTGAGTTAGGAGCAACCTATCGACTTGAGGATTCTTTCGGAGGAATGATTAACTTTGCAATAACGCCATCAATTAGAGTGGGGTATGCGTATGATCATATTGTTTCAGATTTGAATGTAACAACACCGGCTTCACACGAATTTATGTTGTTGTTTGATTTGAATTTTTCGAAGAAAATATCCATTTCGCCAAGATTTTTCTAACCAATAAAGAAACCTAAAATGAAAAAATTATATATCACAGCAGGATTGTTTTTAACGCTTATGTCCGGATTTGCTCAAAATAAGCAAACTGAAAAAGCCGATAAGTTGTTCGAAACCTATCAATATGTTGCTGCCATTGATGAATATTTAAAAATAGCTGAATCAAAAAAAGCTGATAGTTACGTTTACAAACAATTAGCCGATAGCTATTACAACGTTTACAACACAGAAGAAGCAGCAAAATGGTATGCCAAAGCAGTTGAAAAAAGTCAAGATGCAGAGACCTATTACCGTTATGCTCAAACTCTAAAATCGGTTGGAAAATATCAAGAAGCAAACAAACAAATGGACAAATTTGCTTCACTTTTGCCAACTGATCAACGGGCAAAAGATCATAAAGCAAATCCAAATTACATTCCAACTTTAGCAGATAAAACGAAGTTGTTTGACATTAAAGAAACCAAAATCAACAGCAAAGAGCAAAGCGATTTTGGAGCTGTTTTAGCGAATGATAATACGTTGTATTTTGCCAGTACGAGAAACACGTCAAACAAAACGGATAAGTGGATTAATCAACCTTATTTGGATGTTTTTTCATCAACTTTAAATGCAGACGGAACTTTGTCTGAACCACAAAAAGTAAATGAATTAAATACTGCTTTTCATGATGGTCCGGTTACAATTTCTTCAGACGGAAATACCATGTTTTTTGCAAGAGACGGTCATAGCGAAGGCGTTTTTGAAAAAGACAAAAAGAACAACATCAAAGTAGGTCAGCAAGGTCTTTACAAAGCAACAAAAGTCAATGGAAAATGGACAGATGTGCAAGCTTTGCCATTCAATAGCACTAATTATTCAGTTAGTCATCCGAGTTTGAGTAAAGATGGAAAAACATTGTATTTTGCCTCAAACATGCCGGGTGGTTTAGGAGATACTGATATTTGGAAAGTTTCTGTTGATGGAAAAAATTACGGAAAACCAGAAAATTTAGGAACAGCTGTAAATACTGCCGGAAAAGAAGGTTTCCCTTTTATTACGGATGATAATGTGTTGTATTTCGCTTCAAGCGGAAGACAAGGTTTTGGTGGTTTAGATGTTTTTAAAGTTGATATAAACAATCCATCAGAAACAATTAACATCGGAAAACCGGTAAATACTGAAAAAGACGATTTCTCATTTAGTTTCAATACAACCAAAAACATCGGATTCTTTTCTTCAAACAGAAGCGGAATTGATAACATTTTTGAAGCAAATCCGGTTTGTGCTGCCGAAGCAATTGCCATCGTAAAAGATAAAAAATCAGGAAAAGTTTTAGCTGATGCTACCGTTTCTATTTTAGATGAAAAAAGAAATGTCATCGCAACAAAACAAACCAATTCTAAAGGAGAAGTTTCGTATGATATAAATTGTAATACAGCTTATCTTTTTCAAGTAACGAAACAAGATTTCGACCCGGCTTCAGCTTCGGTTGAAAAAGTGAAATCCGGAAAAACTTCAGTTACGTTAGAATTAGAACCAATTGAAGTGATTGTTACTGACACAGAAGTTATCCTAAAAAGCATCTTTTTCGAATTCAATAAAAGCAACATTACAGAGCAAGGTGCAACCGAATTGGATAAGTTAGTTAAGGTAATGAAAGACAATCCAACAATGGAAATCTTAGTAAAATCGCATACCGACTCCAAAGGTAGTGCGGCTTATAATTTGAATTTATCAAATCAAAGAGCTCAATCAACCGTTCAGTATTTAATCTCTAAAGGAATTTCCAAAGCAAGACTTTCCGCAAAAGGAGTAGGATTATCTGAACCAAAAATTGATTGCAAAGAAAATTGTACTGAAGAGCAAGATGCTCAAAACAGACGCTCAGAATTTCTTATAGTTAAAAAATAAAATTTTTTATTACTTGTTGTTAATTAGGCTAAAGCGTATGTAATTTACGCTTTGGCTTAACATTTTTTATTTCTATATCCTCATTACAATTTGTAAGATTATACTTCGATAATTAATTTTTTTTAAAAGTTGATTGTTACAATTATTATTTGATTCAATGAAAAAGATAGTTGCCTTTATAATATTCCTTTTTTTAAACTCACTTTTTGCCCAAACTCCTAACGATTGTGTAAATGCAATCACGGTTTGTAGTGATGGAAATTTTTCTTCAAACGCAGATGGAATCGGTAATTTTCAAGAGGTTTCCGGATGTTCAAGTTTTGAACATAATACCATTTGGATAAAAATAAACATTGTTCAAGCAGGAACACTCGGATTTCATATTCGACCCAATGATACAGACATTCTAGTAGATTATGATTTTTGGGTTTTTGGACCAAATGTAAACTGCGGAAGTTTAGGAAATCCAATTAGATGTTCAACCACAAATCCACAAATGGCAGGACTTCCGAATAATCACACAGGAATGTATGGAAGCACTACTTCAACACAAAGTGGTCCCGGAGCAGACGGTAACGGTTATGTTCGATGGCTAAATGTATTGCCCGGTCAATCTTATTTTGTAGTGGTGGATAGACCAATTGGAGACGGTGGTTTTGAATTAGAATGGATTGGATCTGCCACTCAAGGCAACGGAGCTTTTGCACCACCACCAACTGCCAATTCAATTGAAGATTATGTAACCTGCAGTACCAATGCTAATACAGGGATTTTTGATTTAAACACAGTTAGAAGTTCAATAAATGCTGATTTAGTGGCAAACACAATTACATTTCACACAACCATTGAAAATGCTATCGATGGAATAGGAGCTTTGCCTAATATTTTAGCAAATTCAACCAATCCACAACAAATTTTTGCTCGTGTGAGAGATAATGTAACGGGTTGTACATCCATAACCGATTTTAACTTGGTCGTTTATCCTGTTCCGGATGCAGCTATTGCGGTTTCATCCACAGGAATTTGTCAGGGTGAACAAGTGACCGTAACTATTACCGGCACACCGAATGCAACAATCACCTATCAAATTAATGGAGAAACAAATCAAACCGCTTTGTTAGATGCTTCGGGCAGTTTTAGTTTTGATGAAATATTGAATGCTGATACAACTTATACTTTAAGTCTCGCACAAATTATCGATACGGATGGGTCAGTCATTTGTTCCCAAAATTTATCAGAAAGTATATCCGTTACGGTGAATGAAATTCAAGCTCCAACTTTTGTAACCAATTCCCCAATTTGTAGCGGTGAATCGGCAATCATAATTTTTACAGGAAAACCAAATACTGTTTTGAATTTTACAGTAAATGGAAATCCGGAGACTATAAATATTGATGGAACGGGTTCTTATACACATACCATCAACAATGTAACAACTAATCTCAATATAATTTTAGTTGACATAACTGATGTTGCTGCTCCGTTTTGTTCATTAACAGTTAATGAGCCAATAACTATTTTGGTGGAAAATGCACCAATAATTGTAAATCCTACACCTTATCTAATTTGTGACACAACCGGAAGTCCTACCACGGCTTTGTTTCAATTGGATAGTAAAAATGACGAAATCACCAACAACAATTCGGCTTTAACGGTAACTTATTTTCTGACTCAAGCTTTGGCGAATACCGGAAATCCGGCTGATGCGTTGCCTAATTCATACCAAAGTATTTCTGCTAATCAAACAGTGTATGTTAGGGTTGAATCAGCAGCGGGTTGTGCATCTTTTACCGAATTAGTTTTGCAAGTCGTGGAAGCCCCAACTGCCAATAATCCATCACCATTAAATCAGTGCGAAAACGGAACAACCGGAATTGGAACATTTGATTTGGATCAGGCTGTAGCCGAAATTATTCTGGGAAATACTTTTCCTGTTACTGTGACTTTTTATGAAACATTGGCTCAAGCTCAATTAGGAGATGATGAAATTACGCTGACCAATGCTCACAATAGTGCTTCAGGTTCAGTTTTTGTAAGAGTGCAAAGCGGTTCTTGTTTTGAAATTGTAGAATTAGTTTTGAATGTTCTTCCCAATCCAATCCTTACTTCTCCGGGAATAATTTCTGAATGTGATGATGATTCGGATGGGATAACTTCATTTAATTTAGCTAATTTAGTGAATACAATTTTGAACGGATTATCTACAACTGATTATTCAGTGCGATTTTATACCAATCAAGACGATGCGATCAATCAACCGCTGAATTTTATTTCACCAACCAATAATTACGAAAATACAACGCCATTTAATGAGACAATTTGGATTCGTTTACAAAATAACACAACCAATTGTTTTACGGTTCAAGCACTTTCGTTAGTTGTAAATATTCCATTGCAATTACCAGTCAATGCATCGCTCACAGTTTGTGATGTTGATAATGATGGCTTTGCCGTTTTTAATTTAACGAGTTCTCAAAATGCAATTCTAGTGAATGCAGCAAATCCGTCAAATTATCAAGTTCATTTTTATCATACGGAGTTAGGAGCAATAAATGAAATAGCATCTGAACTTATAAATTCTCCCGGAAGTTTTACTAATTTAATTTCAGGAAATTCAACAATTGGTGTGAGAGTTGAACATAATTCAACAGGATGTTTTAGTACAACTACATTGAATTTGAACCTGATTCCGTTACCGGATGTGAGTGCAATCACGCTTCCAAATTTGATATTATGTGATGAAGTTACGCCAAACGACTTGTCTGAAGAGTTTGATTTGACAGTTTATGAAAATCTCATCCGCAACGGAATTCCTAATTTGAATATTACGTATCACAACTCAATCGGGAATGCAAATAATGGTACAAACCCAATTGGAACAGCGGCAAACTACAATTCTCCATCCACAACAATTTATATTCGAGTGGTAAATAGTTTGAGTGTAAATCCAATTTGTTCGGTTGTTCTTCCACTGAATTTGGTGGTAAATCCGTTGCCAAGTTTGCAAGTAAATGAAATCGTTATTTGCGATGCCAATCTTTCCGGTTTTGCCGACTTTGATTTACAAGGAAAAATTCCTGAAATTTTAGGATCATCGCAACCAAGTAGCAGTTTTAGTGTTGAATTTTTTGAAGATAGTTTGGAAAATTCTCCAATTACATCCAATCCATACACGAATACAACAATTGATTTACAGATAATTTATGTAAAAATTACAAATCTCACTACGCTATGTTCAGTAATTCAACCGTTTGAATTGAAAGTAGAAGCAGGTGCTCAAGCCACACAACCCGCTATTTGGGAAGTTTGTGATTATGATGGAACAAATGACGGAATCACCACTTTTGATTTAACTACGTTAGATTCAGTCGTGTTGAACGGACAAAATCCAGCTGATTTTTTAGTGACGTATCATCTAACTGCAGGCGGAGCTTTGAACGGAACAAATGCAATAGCAAATCCGGAAAGCCATCAAAATACACTTTCTCCAAATCAACAAACGATTCATATTCGAGTAAAAAACATCAATTTTGTGACTTCTTGTGTGGCAACTACAACAGTGCTTTTACGAGTTGAAAAATTATTGGAACCGGTTGTAACTTCGATTGATGGAAGCAACACGATTTGTGTGAATTATGAAATCGGAGTTGTTGAACGAACGTTGACATTACGAAGTAGCATTCAAGGAAGTAATTATACATACACTTGGTTTTTAAACGGGAGTATAATTCCAAATGCAACGGCAAGTACGTATGTTGTAAATACTGCTTCGCCGGGAATGTATTCCGTTTTGGTTGAAAATTCGGTTTCTACTTTAGGTTGTATTTCTGATCGAAGTGATGATTTTGAAGTAATTCAGTCCGGACCGGCAGTGGTCATTGATTATCAGGCTTCGGGAGCTTTTTCTGAAAACGCAACGATTACGGTGCAAGTGGAAGGTTATGGCGAGTATTGGTTTCAGTTGAATGACGGACCAATTTTGAATAATGGCGGAATTTTTACGAATGTTCCACCGGGAATTCATTCGGTTACTGTTCACGATCAAAAAACCGAAAATCCATCGTGTGACAATGTGATTATTGAAAATATTCAGATTATTGATTATCCAAAATTCTTTACGCCAAATGGTGATGGTTATAATGACGAATGGAATATTACGGCATTGCGAAACCAACCGAGTGCTTATATTGTGATTTTTGATCGTTACGGAAAATTGATAAAATCAATTAGTCCAAATGGAGCAGGATGGGATGGAACTTTTAATGGAAATGCTCTGTTTTCAACTGATTATTGGTTTATAGTGTACTATGAAGAAAATGGTGTTTCTAAGGAATTTAAAGCTCATTTTGCTTTAAAAAGATAAAATTACAAGATTGTTTTTGATTAATTTGAATTGGTTTAGAATTACATAAGCAATGCAACTGGAGCCGTCTTGAAAGCAATTTTAAGACGGTTTTTCTTTTGCCACCAAGGAAAGAAGGCACAAAGTTTAGGATGATTGAATGTTGAAAACTGATGCTGAAAATTGATTTGATGCACGGTACCCGCGTGAGGGATTGCAGCGGAAAGCCCACAGAGAGGAGGAACGACGAACGAGGACTTGCAGCGAAAAGCCCGACCCGGAGCTTGCGGAGGGGCACGCCCAAATTATAAAAATCTATCCGTGAACAGTTTCTTTTTTGCCGTAATTGGAGATGAGTTCGCCTTCGAATTCGAGCCATTCTTGCCAACGTTTATCGACATCGACTTTTTCGGAATATTTGCGGGCAAAGCGTAAAAAAGTGGTGTAATGGTTGGCTTCGCTAATCATTAATTCGCGGTAGAAATCGGCTAATTTTTTGTCTTTTATATTTTCGGAAAGCACTTTAAAACGTTCGCAACTGCGGGCTTCAATCATTGCGGCAAAGAGCAATCGCTCGATTAAAGCATCGTTTCTGGAACCTCCTTTTTTGGTGAATTTCACGAGTTGGTTCACGTAATCGTCTTTTACTTCGCGACCAAATTCGAAACCACGTTCTTGAATAATGTTGTGTACCATTTGAAAATGTTCCATTTCTTCGATGGCGATTTTGGCCATTTCGGTAACTAATTCAACGTTTTCAGAATTGTTGGTGATGATGTAAAGTGCGTTGGACGCTGCTTTTTGTTCGCACCAGCAGTGATCGGATAAAATTTCTTCGAGGTTTGATTCGGCGATGTTTGCCCAACGTGGGTCGGTTTTTAGTTTTAATCCTAGCATAATTCTCGTGATTTTATACAAAAATAATGCTTTTTATTTGAATAGAATTGCCTCTTTTATTGCTATTTTAGTCGGATGAATGCATTGGAAAATAAACGGATTTTAATTATTGGCTTTGTTTGGCCGGAACCGAAATCGTCTGCAGCCGGAAGTAGGATGATGCAATTGATTGCTTTTTTTAAGGAAAATGGCGGGAAAATTACGTTTGCCAGCACAGCTTCTGAAAGTGAATTTTCGGAAGAATTGATTGATGTTGACAAAAAGCAAATTGCGTTGAATTGTACTTCGTTTGATGAATTTGTGTCGGAATTGCAACCGGATTTGGTTTTGTTTGATCGATTTATGACGGAAGAGCAATTTGGGTGGCGAGTGGCAGAACATTGTCCGAATGCATTGCGAATGCTGGATTCGGAAGATTTGCATTGTTTGCGTGAAGCCAGAAGATTGACAGTTTTGAAGAATAAACCGTTTGTTTTGAACAATGATTTGGCGAAACGTGAAATTGCGAGTATTTATCGTTGTGATGTGACGTTGATGGTTTCGGAATTTGAAATGGAGTTGTTGCAAACGCATTTTAAAGTGCCGTCATTATTATTGTTTTATTTGCCGATTTGGGTAGAAAAGGAAACGTTGAATTTACCGAGTTTTGAAGAACGAAGCGATTTTATGTTCATTGGAAATTTTCTGCACGCTCCTAATCACGATGCGGTTGTGTATTTGAAAGAAGTGATTTGGCCGTTGTTATTTGAAAAATTTCCGGAAGCGAAGATGACTATTTATGGAGCTTATCCAACACAAAAAATAAATTCGTTGCATCAACCGAAGATGAATTTTTTTGTTCACGGAAGAGCTGAAAGTTCATTTGAAGTGATTTCGAAGGCGAGAGTTCTTTTGGCTCCAATTCGTTTTGGTGCCGGAATTAAAGGGAAATTGTTGGAAGCGATGGAGTTTGGAACTCCGAGTGTGACTTCATCAATTGGGGCAGAAGCAATGAACGGAGATTTTTTGTGGAATGGATTTATTACTGATTTACCTGAAGATTTTGCTGAAAAGGCAATTGAATTATACCGAAATAAATCAACTTGGTCAAATGCTCAACAAAATGGTTTTGAGATATTAAAGAATCGATTTTCGAAAGATTTATTTGAAGATTCTTTTAAAGAATTTTTATCTGATAAATTTAAAAATTTGGAAAAGTATCGAAATGAAAATTTTACAGGTTTACTATTGATGCATCATTTTTTGCAGAGTACGAAGTATATGGCGAAGTGGATTGAGGAGAAGAATAAAGAGTAAAAGAAAGCGAGTCCTAAAACTCGCTTTTCAATTATTTTGCTGTTGGTAATTCCCTCGTTAACCAACCGCTTTTTCCTGCGGTGGCAATAGCGTAAGGTGCAATCCAGAATAGACCAAAAGTGTATAAAATACTATAAGTATAAGCCCAAATTGATTCTGATAAATTATATCTTTTCGCATAAAATAATACCGGAAATGTTGATATGATTAAGATGCTGGCAAGCGTTGAGCTTAAAAACAACAACGGATGGGTTGCAATAAAAAAGAACATAAAAAGCATAAAAGGATACGTCATCAATATCGTTAAACTTTGATTGATAAATAAAAGTCTAGCTCCGGCTTTCGATTCTTTTCTAAAATCGGTAAACACATATTTTGCCATCATAATGTTTTCACGAACGTTGCTTCTTCCCCAACGGATAAACATTTTGTATAAACCTTTGTATCGTTCCGGAACATTAGTCAAAACGTGTGCATTTCGTTGAAACAAAACTTCTTTTCCTTGTTTTAAAATCATATTCGTCATTGCTCTGTCTTCACCGATATCGGATGGTTTTCCCATAAAAGTTTGGTTAATCCATTCTTCCAAACAATTAAAAACGGCATCTCTTTTGTAAGCGGCTAAAGCTCCAGGTGTACAAAGTACCGAGCCTAACATACTTTCTGCCGAACGAACAAATTCGAAACTCATTACAAAACTAACGTTTAGCATTTTGGGCAACATCGCTTTTTCGTTGTTCAAAACTCGCACGTTTCCGGCAACAGCTCCACAATTTTCATTGGTTACAAACGGACTTACTAAATTACGTAACGTATCTTTTTTTATAATGGAATCACTATCGATGGTTACAAAAACATCGCCGGTTCCTAAGTTAAATCCACGGTAAAGAGCGTGTCTTTTTCCTTTGTTTTCCGGTTGTTGAAAAATAGTTAAACGATCGCCTAAATGTAATTTTGCTTGTTGCATCCAATACCAAGTGTCGTCTTTGCTACCATCATCAATGGCTAATAATTGTAATTTATCTGCCGGAAAATCACTGTTAGCAATACTCAAAAGTGTATCCCAAACTAATTTTCCTTCGTTGTACGCAGGAACAATTACCGTACAAGTTGGCAATTCTTCATCTGAGACAGATTTAATAGCTTTATATCGAAAATATAAGTAAACTTTAAATAGAAAAAAGCACGCTTTGTAAGCCAACAACGTAATGGATAAAATTAAAAAAGCCATTCCCCAAGTAGAATTCATTCGTTCTAAATTGAATTGCTCAAAACTTGGTTGTAACTCATAAACCAAAAAGGCTGCACCAATCATCATTAAAAATGTACTGATTAGTACAACTAAATTTATTGGATTGGCTTTAGACTGATTTTTATTTGAAAAAAACGATTTAAAATAATCCTCAACTTTCCAATAGGCAATTGAAACAACACGGTGAAGTGAATTACTGTAAACTGGTAAAATGAAACTATACAAAGTTTGTTCTCTGTTTCTTTTCTCTTTTAAAGAAGAGTTAGATTGGTTTGAATTTAATTTTTGGCTTTCCATCGTTATTTGAATTTGGTATTTTACTTTTTTCTTGATTTGGGTTTTTGTTTCTGTAAAAAATCCTTTTAAAAATTCTTAGGTATTTACACAAACATAATTAGCAAGCCTTATGCCTGTTTTTTAAACACCTGAAAACAAGTAGTTTGCATGAAAGATAAGTTTGTGAAAAGTGTGTAATTTTTACCCAAAAGACGATGTTTTACACAGTCGTGATGTGTGTAAAAAATGCCGACATCTAGTAGACTGCCCTTTAACAGCGAATTGTTTTTTCAAAATTTAATAGAAAGCTCCTTCAACTTTAATTATATAACATATAATTATTTTTGTGTAACATAATTGAAAACTAATGTAATAGTTTTGTTCAATATGCTCGATGCAGTCTTTTGTATTAAAATTAGAATTTAGAAAAGAGAATATGGGAAAGGAAACAGATAAAGTTTTGAAAGAACAATATGTGCCAAATGCAGAATTCTATAGTCAAATAGTAAATAGTTTACAGGACTACGCTGTTTTTACGGTGGATAGAGAATTAAACATCAATAGTTGGAATTCGGCTGCCACAAAAATATTTCAGTTTACTACCGAGGAGATTATTGGAAAACCATTCGAAATTATTTTTACAACAGTAGATATAAAAAGTGGTATTCCAAAATTAGAAATTGATATTGCTTTACAAGAAGGACGATCAAATGATGTTAGATGGCATAAACGTAAAGATGAATCTACATTTTATGCAGACGGTTTAGTTTTTCCATTGAAAAATGAAGAGGAGGAGGTAATTGGTTATGTTAAAATTTTGAGAGATATCACAGCTCGAAAAGCCTCAGAAGATGCGATCAAAAAATATTCAAAAGAGCTTGAAGAATTGAATACACATAAAGAAAATGTGCTTGCTATTTTGTCGCATGATTTAAGAAGTCCATTGGCGGGAATAATACAAGGTGCAGAATATTTAAAATTGAATTATAATACTATTGAACCTGTTTTAGTTAAAGAGTTATTGGACGAATTTCATATAGCTGCAGTAGATGAATTGGCGATGTTAGATTATCTTGTGGAATGGGCCAGAATAAAATATGCTGCCGAAGCTTTTGTTCCAACCAACATCAATTTGAATGAAGCTGTAACGAAGGTTTTTAAATCATTAAAAGAGACTGCGGCCATCAATGCAATAAATTTTAGGAATGATGTTGATGACAGTTGCATCGTTTTTGCAGATGATAAAATGGTCAATTCTATACTTCATAATTTAGTTTCTAATGCAATTAAACATTCTGAAGTTGAAGGAAAAATTGCTGTGTCGGCCAATGAAAATGAAGATATGATAATTGTAAAAATAAAAGATTCCGGTATTGGAATGTCACAAAAAAAACAAGACAAGCTTTTTTCTCCGCAATTGAAATCACTTTCCAAAGCTTTAGAAAAAGACAAAGGAGCCGGTATAGGACTATTATTAGTGAAAGGATTTTTAGAAAAAAACGGAGGTAATGTTTGGGTAGAAAGTTCTGAGGGCAAAGGAGCTTCGTTTTATTTTACATTACCCTTAAAAAAGTCGTTGTCTTTAAACAATCATGTTGTATAAAAAGAACGATGCTGGTGAAAAAATCTAAATGATAAAAAAAATAAGAAAATAGTGGAAACAATTAAATCACAATACTTTGCAATTTTGTCTTGAACAATGGTTGATTTTCAGTACGATTATAAGCTGTTTTAAAGCAAGATTTTTTAAATCCAAGCCATTTAAAATTTTACCATTAAAGTTATTCACTAAAAATTCGTTGAATCTGCAATACTATTTAAAAAAAAATTTGAAGCAAGAATGAATATAATAATAACATCTACTAATCTTTCTATTGTTTTTAAACAATTGCATAAACAATTGGGAGGTACCTTGTTGTTAAAAACAAAAGAATACATTCTAAAATTAAATAATGATATAGCGTGTGGCATCATTTCTGGAATTGCCGTTGAGAATGCAATAATCTATATTGAGTATGATATCATATTTAAAAAGGATATAACGATTCAATTTAGAAATGAGAAATCAAATTCCATTCATTTCGGTTATTGTTCTAAAGGAGAATTACTTCAGAGTTTTGATAGTAAAGACAAAAAGGATAGAATCGGTCAGTTTCAAACAGGTATATTTTCTAACACACATGATCGAAAAACTTATTTTCATTTCAAAAAAGAAAAATATAGTAACGTTTCAGTAATAACTTTAGATGCTTCTAATGTAACCGATATGGAACTACATAGTCAACTAAAAAACAAGTTTTTCAATAGTCCAAAAATTCATCAATTTTCATATATAGGTTCATTCAATTTAAAAATTGCAGAAAAAATAGAAGAACTCAATGGCATAGAACAAAACGGCTTAATTAGAAGTTTGATGATTAACAGCACTGTGTTTTTAATTTTAGCATTAGAAATTGAGCAACATAAAGCGGATGAATTGAATGATGAAAGCCAATTTTCATCTTTAACAAAGTCGAACATGGAAGCGGTTAAAGAAATTTCACAATTCATTCGAAATTATCCAGAAATTAATTACACCCTAAAATACCTTAGTCGAAAAGCCGGATTAGCACCACTTAAACTTCAACAAGGATTTAAAGTTTTACACGACAGAACAGTATCCGATTATATACGAAATGTTCGCGTTGAAGTAGCCGAAAAACTAATCAGAACAACAGAACTCAATATATCGGAAATTGTGTATAGTGTTGGATTAAGTAGTAGAAGTTATTTTTCAAAAATCTTTAAAGAAAAGTACAATTGTAGTCCAAAATATTATAAAAGTAATCAAAACACGCTCAGCATTACAGCGTAATTAATACCAACTTATTTTCCGGAAATATACCAATTGCAATTTGAAGTGTTAGTGAACCTAATTTTCATGTTGCCATTTGTTTTGTAGCAATACAATTTCTTTTGAGTTCATTATTAATTCTTTAGAGTTAATATAATCTTCAAATTAATTGGAAATTGCCTTTTATAAGTAGTTGTTTAGACGAAACTATTTTCATTTTTCTAATTAATAAAACAAACGAATATGTCTGAAAAAAATAAGACTGAAAATCAAAAAATTGACGATTTAAAAAAGCATCATAAAGATGGCGATGACAAAACATTGACCACTAACCAAGGTCTAAAAGTGAATGATACCAATAATTCACTGAAGTCAGGTGAACGAGGAGCAACGCTTTTAGAAGATTTTCTTCTACGTGAAAAAATCACCAGTTTTGACCACGAACGAATTCCGGAACGTATTGTTCACGCAAGAGGAAGTGCCGCTCATGGTGTGTTTGAATTAACGGAAAGCATTCCACAATTCAGTAAAGCAGGGATTTTTAATGATTTAAATAGAAAAACACCCGTTTTTGTCCGCTTTTCAACAGTGGCAGGATCAAAAGGTTCGCCTGATTTAGCCAGAGATGTGAGAGGTTTTGCTGTGAAATTTTATACACAAGAAGGAACTTGGGATTTGGTGGGAAATAATATGCCAATCTTTTTCATTCAAGATGCGATGAAATTCCCCGATTTAATTCATTCCGTTAAACCGGAACCGAATAACGAAATTCCACAAGCCGCTTCTGCACACGATACTTTTTATGATTTTGTTTCGCATGCCACAGAAACGCTTCACAATCATATTTGGGTAATGAGTGACAGAGCCATTCCGCGAAGTTATCGAATGATGGAGGGTTTCGGAATTCATACTTTTCGATTAATTAATGAAGAAGGAGAATCACATTTTGTGAAATTCCATTGGAAACCGGCTTTGGGTGTTCATTCCGTTACTTGGGATGAAGCCGTAAAAATGAGAGGTGCCGATGCCGATTTTCACCGACGTGATTTGTGGGATGCCATTGAATCCGGTCATTTTCCTGAATGGGAATTAGGAGTTCAAATTGTGCCGCAAGCCGATGAATTTAAATTTGAATTTGATTTATTAGATCCAACAAAATTAATTCCGGAAGAAATGGTTCCTGTTCAAATCATTGGAAAAATGACGTTAAACAGAAATCCTGAAAATTTCTTCGCAGAAACAGAACAAGTTGCTTTTTTACCAGGCCATATTGTTCCCGGAATTGATTTTACCAATGATCCGTTGTTACAAGGACGTTTATTTTCGTATAGAGATACACAACTTTCTCGTTTGGGCGGACCTAATTTTCATCAAATACCAATCAATCGACCTATTGTAGAAACACACAACAATAACCGGGATGGGATGATGCAAACAGAAATTCCAAAAGGACAAACGGCCTATTTTCCGAATTCATTGAGTGGCGGTTGTCCGCATTTAGCGAAAATTTCGGAAGGAGCATTTCACTCTTACGAAGAAAAAATTGATGCTAAAAAAATTAGAGGTCGAAGTGAAAGTTTCAATGATCATTTCTCGCAACCAGCTTTGTTTTACAGAAGTTTAGCAAAATGGGAACAACAACATGTTGCCGAAGCCTACACGTTTGAGTTAGGAAAATGTGAGCATGATTATATCAAAGAACGCATGCTTTGGTTGATTGCACAGATTGATACCGATTTGGCAAACGAAGTAGCAACCGGATTAGGTCTAAAAGTCCCTACTAAAATTGAACAGCCCATTAATCAAGCTATCGGAGCCGATGCTGAGGTGCAAAAACATCAACCCCCAGCCAAAAAGAATTATTTAGATAAATCGCCAAAACTCAGTCAAGCGAATACCAAATTTGACAGTATTGCCACACGACAAATTGCCGTTTTGGTTGCGGATGGATTTTCGATGCGTAATTATAAAAAAATGACCGATGCGTTAGAAAAAGAGGGAGCCGTTTTGAAGTTAATTGCTCCACATGGCGGTGTAGTTATCTGTGATGAAAACATGAAACACACAGTTGATGCTTCGATTATGACAACCGAAAGTGTTTTGTTTGATGCGTTATTTATTCCTGGCGGTAAAAAAGCAATTGATACAATGAAACAAGAAGCTAAATTTTTGAAATTCATTAATGAAGCCTTTAAACATTGTAAAGCCATTGCTGTGAATGCGGAAGGCGAAAGCATTTTGGATGAAACATTTGTTGCAAAATTTAAAGATGATGCCACGGTTCTAATTAACCAAGATCCGAAAGAATTTAGTAAAGCAATTGCAAAACACCGCAATTGGGATAGAATGAACGTTGCCAAAAATATACCGGTATAGACTCGTTAAACTTTAATTAGTTGTAGAACTAATTACAATACATTATGACGGAAACAGACAAAACCCTTTGTGAAGAATTACAAATGCTTTTGATATCCATTCAAGAAAACGAAAGGGGTTTTTTGACTGCCGCAATAAATACGTCAAAAAGCGAAATTAAAATTTTTTTTCACAGAAAGTCATTGGAAAGCAAAGAATTTGCCGCAGAACTCATTGGTGAATTAGATTTTTTAGATTATCCGGAAGCTGACGATGAGAGTATTTCTGCCTATGCACATCAGATATGGTTTGACTTTAGTTGGTTCTTTTCGACTTGTGATGATGAAAAAATTTTACAAAAAATAATCAACGATGAACATGAAATAGTAAAGAAATATGATGCTGTATTAACATTGATTCTTCGCCCTTCAACTCGGGTACTTTTGACTTTGCAAAAAGAGTGTATTGAAAATGATTTAAACCATAATAAAATTTTCTTTTTTTACTGCAAGTAGACAAAATCGCATACCAAAAATGATGAGGGCCCATTTTGATTCATTTGATGGATGCCGGTCTAATTGCCGAAGCACAACGAGTAGAGCACTACGAAATTTCAGGATATGGAACGGTTGTTAGATACGCAAAAGAGCTTGGTCATGACGATGTTGCTGTAAAACTGCAGAAAACGCTGGATGAGGAATATGCTGCCGATGAGAAGTTGAATAAGTTAGCAGAGAATAGACTCAACCAAAAAGCGATGTAAAAATCACTTTTTTGCTTGTACTGCCTGTATTAATTAAGAAATCTTAAACCTACTTTTCTTAATTTTACGGGCAGTATTTTTTTAAAAAAACCAAAGCCCAAATTGAACATTGTCAAATTGCCACATTCCCCCAAACATGCAACTTCTCCTCAAACGAAATTCCGGCATTCGCAGGACTAGTTGAAGGTAAAGTTATCAATTGATAGTGATTGGATACTTGAACATACTTTTTGAAATATTGTGCGGCTTTTTGTCCGTTAAAAAAGATTTTTTCAATTTTTGGATGAGCAGCTAAGAAATCAGTAAAATCATTCGGGATTTCTTGCTCAATGGCACTGTCTAAACTTCCTTCTCTAACGCAATTTTGCAGCACATCCCAAAGGGCTACGTTATTTTTTAGTACCAATTTTTTTCTAGTTTCATAATCGGTTGAGTAAGGCTCATCAAAAATTGTGAATAGTATTTTCCAAAACGCATTTCGTGGATGACCATAATATTGATTTAATGTTAATGAAGCAATTCCGGGCATTGTACCCAAAATCAATACTTTTGACTGTTGATTGGAGATGGATGGGAATGAGTGGATTTTCATTTGGATGGGATTTATGTTTTTTTAGTGTTTTGGTAGTTCACATTATTTTGATTTTTGATATGCTTAGTTTCAGAAGAAGGAAAGAAAATAATTAAAAAAGATTACTTTTCTGCAACGTTTTTATTTCTATTATTTCAGTCAATTTTTGTAGTATGCTTTTCGTAGCATATCTAAAACCTAATTCCAAAAAAATAAATCTTAATACTATAATTCCCATGACTAAACTGAATATTTCCTCAAATTTATTTTGAATTAGAGCAGTAATTATTCCAGAAAAAATAAATAAGATTACTAAAACAAATATGATTTTTAAAACTTTACCAATCTGAATTTCTAATGTCCCTTTTTTGTTTTCCAATTTTCCGTGTACAACACAAAAATCTGCATACAACTTTTTTGATAGTTTTAGTTCAAATTCATTTTCTTTAATTTCGCCAATAAATAGTTTATTACTCCAATTTGCAACATACTGTTCTTTTGATAAAGTGCAATTTTTTAATTTTGAAATAGCGGATGTGCTATCAATTTTTAATTCGACTGAATAGTTGTTTTTAGGGAATATCTTCAATTGTTTTAGATTCATTAATATAGTAGTTGTTTTCTCCACTAAAATACTAAAATATATTTCAAAACCCCCTTTTTGAATTCCAATCCCAAATTGACACATTCTCAAATTGCCACATTATCAATCCCAATGTTAACATTTACCTCAAACTAAAAACTTAACATTGCCCTTTAACACAAATGACTTAAATTTGCTTAACACGTAATTATCAATAGGTTTACAATTAATTTACAATGAAAAAATATGGAAGAAAATAAATCACCCGAAGCCACTTCAAATGAAGTAAAAAAAACAACCACTGAGAATAAGCAACCGGAGGTTAAAAAAGTAACGACTCCACGTAGAACTGCACCAAAACCTGCTGTTGCAAAACCAACTACAGCAAAGCCAGCCGCAGCAAAGCCAACTGTTTCAAAAACAACTACGCCAAAGGCGACAGCTCCAAAACCTACAGTAACAAGAGCTGCTTCAGCTAAGCCGGCTACGCCAAAAGCAACCACACCAAAAGCAACTGCTCCTAAACCTGCAACCGTTAAAACAACTGCTGCCAAAACCGTTGCTTCAAAAACACCGGCAAACGCAACACCAAAAGTGAAAGCAGTAAGTAAAGTTGAAGAAAAGGAAGTAGAAACTTCAGAATCGATTCAAAATCAACTAAAAAAATATAAAAAGATGCGAGATAAAATGAAAAAGGAATTGAAAAAGGAAAAATCAAAAAAAGCGAAAGCGAAAGAAAAAGCTAAAAAGGCGAAAGAAAATGCAAAGGTAAAAGAAAAAGCTAAAAAGGCAAAGGAAAAAGCCAAAGCGAAAGAAAAAGCTAAAAAGGCAAAAGAAAAGACTAAGAAACAAAAAGCAAAAAAAACTACTTCTAAAAAGAAGAAATAAAAAAAATAGCATTTTGTAAACTCACTTCTTTCTATCCATTTGGAGAGAAGTGAGTTTTTTTATTTAGAAAAATTATGGTTTTAAAAAGAGTAATTATGATCAGGCTTAACATTCAATTATCTTGTTTAAATTTTTTTTTACGGTAGAATGAAAGTTTTCAAAAACAATTCGATTACCTTCTTAAAAGATGTTTTTCAAAAAAAAAATTACCCCCAAAAGTTAAACACAATTGAGGGTGGATATATAGTGAGATAATCTGTTTTAAAGTTGAACTATTAGTTAGTTCTTCAATTTATCAAAGATTGTATCTAATTTGTTTTTTAGTTTTCCACTGGCAATTTTGGTGGCTTCATCAAATGAACTTGCTTGCGACGTAACGGCTATGGGTTGCACACCGGCAATGCGTGCTTCCAGCATACATCGTTTGTCATTCTGACCATCTTTGTGGCTGTTTTCATCGGTAAGGTGAACTTCTAATCGCGTTATCTTTTCTGTAAATCGGCTTAAATTACTGTTGAATAAATCGTCTAATCGTTCAACAATTCGTTGATCTTCGTCTCCAATGTTGGAAATGTTATATTGTATTTGCATGTTTATCTAATTTTAAATTAATATCTAAGGATAGCAGCGAAACCATTTTCTGTTGGCATTTGATCGGAAGGTAAAACATAAATAGTTCCTCCCATTTTTGTGACTAATTCGCTCATGTCGTCTAACAAATCATCTACTTTTGGGTTTTTGAGGTCTTTGTTTTGCATGTTTCCAGTTTCCAAGTTGGTAATTCGTTTGGCAATAATTCGGTCGGCTTCAATAAGCAATGTGTCAATTCGTCCTTCTACAGCTGCTACAGATACTGTTTTTAAATCATCGCTCCCTTTGTCTGTAGCTCGAGCTTGGTTGTATTTGTCAACCTGTTGCTCGATCTTTTCCAAATATTCCGGTTCCATGATTTCCCACGCTTTGTTTTTTAATTCTTCTAATGAAATGGCTGCCGGGTTGTGTTTGATGCCTTTGTGCAAAAGATGCGGATTTTTGTTCACTTTTTGAAATACACTATGGTGTTCTGAAAGAGCCATTAAAATTAATGGCCAGCCGGTTGGTTTAGAATACTTCTCATGTACTTCCTGAGCTACTACTCTAAAAAAGCGTTCTATATCAATATCTATTTCTTCTTTTTTTCCTCCGTGTCCGTGTCTCATGTTTACACTTTGACCACTTGTGCCACCATAGGATGCTACAGTAGTGTGTTTGTCGGTTAATTCTTCTCCTAATGCTTCTTCCATAGTTTGAGGAATAGACGAGTCCAAATTAATTTCGGTTAAATAATGATGACTTCCTTCGTATAATTTCACACTATCCATAGAGACACCTATCACATGAAAATGATCCATGGTTTGAATGTACTGACGTAAAGGTTTAGTATGAAAACTATCGGCCACAATAGCTAATTCTTCCGGCGTTGTTTGTAATCCAATCACTTCAAAAAAATCACCTGCACTAAAAATGGCTAGCCCTTTTGCGGTATATCTCCAAAATGAAGTATCGTTTTTGAGTTGTTCAAGCGGAGCTAGAAAATGCTTGATTGCCGCATTATCATGTTTTGTAGCTAATGATTCTTCCAATTTTTTTACTAAATTTTGAAATCGAATAGGATCTTGAGCATTTTCCGGATGGTGTTGATGTGTGGGCATGTAAAGTGATAGACATGGAGCTTCTTGAGGCGTTAAAAGTTTCTGAATTATTTGATGGGATACTTTCTGAATGGGGGTGGCTACTTCTTTCATAAGATATTGCTTTTAAAATTAATCTGATTAATTCAATTTAATTCAATCAAAGAAAAACTTGATTTTTGTAAAATTAACTCATTAAATAGGTAAACGTTTTACACAATTTTGAGTAAGTATTACATAATTTTACGGTGAGTTAAAATGTATAGTTAATCTGAAATTCAACTATCTCTAACCTAAGCAGATTTTCTAAAATAAATTACATAAAAAAGTGCAGCAAAATAAATTTGCTACACCTTCTCAATAGTAACCTTAAAACTAACTTTAATACATCTATATGGCTTAGAAGAGTTAACTGAGTTTTCATCAGTAAGCAATTTCAACTTTTTTTACGATTTCATTTTATCACATTCCTCTTTGCATTTTTCAGCATGTTCAAGATGTTTTTTTAACGAGGGTAGTTTGTTTGCTGCCCAAGTTCTTATTTCTTGATCTTCCGAATCGGTAGTTGCTTTTTCAAATAATGAAATGGCATCTTTATGATGTTCAACCATCATTTTGCTATAGGCTTTGCCAAAATCATTTCCTGATTTGTCTGCCAATTTGTTATAATTTTCTTGTGAATCTTCTGTATTTGTGGTTGGAATTGCCACTGATTTAGCTTGTGATAAGGCTGTAAGTTCTGTTAGCGACTTGCTGTGATCTTCTACCATCATCTTGCCCAACGCTTTAACGTGTTGCGAATTACCTTTTTCTTGAGCTAATTTTCCTAAACTGATTTCTTCTACTTGCATTTCGGCAGCTTCCATCAGGAATTTGGCATCATCGTTATTTTCAACGACTAAAATAGTTTCGTCGTCAATTTCCATATTGGTGATGTTTTCTTGTTCAGAAAGTGTTTCAGCATCTTCCGTTTTAGTATCCTTACATGAAGTTGTCAAGAATACTATTCCTGTCAAGCAAAATGCGAACAGTAGGATTGTTTTATTTTTTATCAAATTTTTCATAATCTTTTTTTTTAATTAGTTAATAAATAGGTAAGGGGTTTTTAAAGTCCCTTACCTAGTAATTTTATTCTACCAGTGGACTTCTTCGCCACGGTTATTTTTCCAATCATTTTCTAAGTATTCAGCGTCTTCACTGTTTCTTGGTGTAACTGAAATTACAACGTTTCCTTCTTTAATTCCGGATTCGTATAATTTAGCTCTTGCTTCAGGAATACCCGAACCCACTAATGCACCAATGATTCCACCCGCTAATCCACCTGCACCTGCACCTGCTAAACCTGCTGCAATTGGTCCTGCGATTAAAATTCCTAATCCTGGAATTACGACACTTGTACCCAATGCTGCGATTACACCAACGATAGCACCAACAGTTCCGCCAATTGCAGATCCTTTTCCGGCATGTTCTGCTGCTTTGGTTCCCAATTCAGTTTCTTCGGCAATATCTGTGTGATATTGGTTTTTTCTTGTTTCATCAGACATTACTAGGTTAATATCATCTGCAGCATAACCTCTTTCATGTAGTGTATTATAAGCTCTTTCCGTACTTTCACGGTCACGAAACATGCCTGTAAGTACTCTTTTTTCGGATGTTCTGTCTACTACTCCGTCATTCTCATTTCTTGAATTTTCCATTTAAAATTTGTTTTAAATTATTTATTGTGTATTTGTTAATCCGATTTCAGTTTTCACTTGATTAGTGATTATGCTTTCTTTTCTGATGCGTCTATATTGATGGTCGCCACCGCAACTTCTGTCAATTTTACATCCGCTGCTTTTTCTTCTTTTAATGTTTCATCAAGCAATTTCACTACTTCTTTCAACCCTAAAGTTTGTGCAAATTGGCTTAGTGTTCCATAAGAAGCAATTTCATAATGTTCGATTTTTTGTCCGCCTGCAATGATTCCAGCGTCACGCATTGCACCCGGTTTGCAATCATCCATAATTTCTTCCGATTCTTTTATCAAACCTGCCATGGCTTCGCATTTTGCACCAACAGCTTTTTTGTCAAGAAGTTTAAAAACTTGCTCCAAGCGTGTTATTTGATTTTCCGTTTCTAAAAGGTGACTGGTAAGTGCTTCAATTAATTTTTCTGAAGTAGCATTTTTTACCATTTTTGGTATTGCTTTAGTTAATGCTTTTTCTGCCCAATAAATATCTTTTAATCCGTCATGGAATAATTTCATTAATTGAGAAGATTGAAGTTTGTTTTCTGTAGTACCTTCTTTTTTTGGAACCGTTTTGGTAGCAGTCGATTTCATTTGACCGTTTTTACTGAATTTTGTTTTTGTAATATTCATTGGTTGTTTATTTAGTTAATAATTTGTGTTTTTTCTTTAATTAAAATGATATTACAAAGTTCAGGTTGAAGGAGTGATTTCATATTATACTATTATTTTAAATAATTGCATGATTGCCACATTAGTGAAAAACTAATAGAGGAACGACTTGATTATTAACAAGATAAATAGTGTGAAAAGAAAGTTTTTGAATGGTTTACAATACTTTTAGGTCATAATTGTATAGCCAAATTGAAAAAGAGATTGTAGAATATTTAAATAAGAAGTATAAGGCTTTTTGAAAAATAAGGAATTAAAATAGTGTGGACTAAAAATTGGAATATAATTTTCTAATTAAATCAAGTTTGGAACTATTTTCAGTTTCAATTTTAATAAAATATTTTGTCTGCCAGCGTTGCGTTTGTTGTGCTAGTTTACTGGTTGCGTTATCCCAAGGCGGATAAACTCTGATTCCTCTTTTTCCTTGTTTACCGTTGCTTGTTATGATTCCTTTTTCCACCAATACTGATTTTGGAAAAATGAATTGCCCAATTTTGTCACCGCTTTTTGAAGTAATTACAATAAAATCTATAGTGTCCGAAATGTCAAATGGTGCTGTTATACCCTCGTTGTTTCGTTTCCAAATCGTTACAAATTGACCTGTTTTGGTGGGTGTGATTTTAGAAATTCGGTATTCTACTTTATGATTGTTTAATTCAAATGAACAAGCACCATATTCACTACTTTCGGAATGCAGTTGAAAATTTGTTACAGTAAAACCGCATTTAGCATAGACGTCCAGTATGAATTTTAAATCGGAAGATAAAGTAGTTTGTTTCATCGTCCAAATCGATAATATTCCGCCAACTCATGTTCTTTCCCATTCAAGAAATCCACAATCATTTCCATTCCTTGCATCGAAAAAGTAATGCCATTGCCACCAAAACCCAACACAAAAAGTGTGTTTTCATATTCCGGACTTTTCCCGATGTAGGGCAAACCATCTTTGGTGCTGCCAAATGTTCCCGCCCAACTGAAGTCTTCAGTAAATTCTACTTCAGGCATTAACTCCAAGAGTTTCGCTTTTAATTTATCTGCTTTTCGTTCTTTGATTTTTTGTTGAAAGAATTGAAAGTTGAATTTTGAATCTTCTCCACCAATTAAAAAACGACCATCATCGGTGCTTCTCATATAAAGATAAGGATCATCGGTTGTCCAAATTAAGGTATTTTGTACATTCTTATTCAATTTAACGTCTTGTTCACTCACCGTAGCATACGTATAAAACAAATCGGCAATTTTTTCTTTGAGCAATTCGGTGCTTTCAAAACCGGTGCAACAGATTATTTTTTTGGCTTCAATCATATGATCGTTTTTCAAAATTACTTTGGGTCGAAAGCCGGTAGTGTCTATTTTTTCAATGTCCGTTTGGTCATAGACTTTCATTCCTCTCTTTACATTTAATTGGATGAGTTCATGAGCCAGTTGATAAGCATCTACACTAGCCGCCACATCGGATAGAATTCCACCATGCGTGATGAGTCCGTATTTTTTTTCAATCGTTTTGGCATCCAACCACTTTACACCGAGATTATGTTTGTTCCGAATTTCAAATTCTTTTTTCAACCAACCGGACGCTTTTTTGTTATGAGCCAAATACAAACTTTTTTGCATTTTAAATCCGCACTTGATTTTGGTTTTTTTAACCAACGCTTGTAAGTTTTGAATGGCTTCAATGCCGGCTTGATAGCATTTTACCGCAGCTTCTTCGCCAATCATTTCGGCTAATTCATACAATGGAACATCTACTTCGTATTGTAACATGCTTGTGGTGGCACTGCTGCTTCCCATGGCAATATCTCTTTTGTCAATCAACATCACTTCGTGTCCGGCTTCCATCAAAGCATGGCTAATCAAAGCTCCGGTTATTCCGCCACCAATCACCAATAGTTCGGTTTCAAGGTTTTCTTGCAACGAAGGATAGCTATATAAAATACCATTTTTTACTAACCAAAACGATTCGAATGTTCGTATACGCATACGTATGATGATTTTTGTTGATTTGACTTTACTACAAATATAATTGATAATTCAACATGAACTTCGTTGCTTCTTATTAACGCTGAAAAATATATGACAGAGGTAAAAGTTTTCTTCAATAGTTTATCGAAAACTTAAAATTATATAAAAACTCAAAAAAATCTTGTAATTCATTTTTAGTAATTTCTGTTGAATTTTGTACAATGCAATTTAGTTAAAAAATTAAATTAATAATAACATAAAAACTAAATAGATTAATTATAAATTTTAATTTAATAAAAATACAGTATTTTATTAGCTAGAATTTATTTTTTTAACTTATTAAAAATAGTAAAACAAACCTTCAAAGCCAATCAAAATCTATTTAATTTTTGCCAAAAAGTAGAACAATATGAATTGCTTCTACTAGTTGTAATTTAAGATAAGAATGATGAAAACGATTAATATTGAATCCAACACAATTGCTTCAATTTTTGATCAATTACATGCCCAATTGGGTGGTGCTTTGGTTATAAAATCGAATGAATATATTTTAAAAATAAATAATGACATTGCTATCGGAACTATATGTGGTGCTTCGGTTGAAAATGCCATTACCTACATCGAGTTTAACATAACTTTTAAGATTAATAGTTCGTTGCTTTATCTAACAGAAAATGTACATTTTTTGCATTTTGCTTATTGCTCCAAAGGAGAATTGTTTCAAAGTTTTTTTGAAAACAAAAAGAAAAATAAATTGACTCAATTTCAAACTGGTATTTTTTCAAATAAAATTGATAAAAAATCGTATTTCTATTTTAAAAAAGAGAATGAAATCAAGGTTTCAATTATTACGTTGGATGCTTCTAATGTAAATGATAGTGATTTATACGATCACCTACACTCAAATTTCTTTAAATGCCCGAACACTCATCAATTTGCTTACATTAGTTCCTATAACTTGAAAATCGCAAAGAAAATTGAAGAATTGAATGCCATTGAACAGCATGGTCTAACAAGGAATTTGCTGATTAATAGTATCGTATTTTCAATCTTGGCTTTAAATGTAGAACAACATTTGAGCGATGAATCGATTGTTACCAGTAATTCTTCTTCTTTGACCAAAAAGAATATGGAGCGAATTAAAGAAGTTTCAGAATTTATTAAAAATAATCCGGAGCTTGATTATTCCGTAAAATTCCTTACTAAAAAAACAGGACTGCCTCCACATAAATTGCAAATAGGATTTAAAATTTTGCACAACAGAACAGTGGCCGATTATATTAGAAATGCTCGTGTGGAAGCTGCCGAAAACTTAATTAGAACAACAGAATTAAACATTTCTGAAATTGTTTACAGTGTTGGATTGACCAGTAAAAGTTATTTTTCTAAAATTTTTAAAGAGAAATACGGATGGAATCCAAAACAATATAAAAAGCTATTGAATGAGCGAAGTTCATCGGCTTAAATAGTTTAAGTTTTTTAATTTTTTAAGTGAATTTTTGAATACAAATTTGCTGAAATTTTATTTTATAAATCATTTGTTTTTATGTAGTTGTCATGTATTTAAAATGGTAAGTGGTTTTTGTTAAAACGGAAACCACTTTTTTTTTGAGTTATTTTTAAACTTTTTTGCGTCATTTAGCATAGTCGAAAAAAGTTACATTTACTTAAAAAAAGAAAATAATAACGGTAATTATTAATTAAAATAAATAGTTATGATTGGCAATCATATTGACTAAGACTAGCGAAGAAACCAAATTTCTCTATTCGAAGCTGTATATCTAATTAGTATTTCTCGGAAATACAACATTTATGAAGACTATCGAAAAAACGTTAAATGACCAATTAGATGTGCTATTGGATTTGATTTTGGAAAACTATGAAGGTTTTCAAAATGCCATAAAATTTGCTTCAGACGATAACCTGAAAATTTATTTTGAAAAAAAGTCGCAAGAATCTAAAGAATTTGCCACAGAATTAATAGGTGAATTTGAATTCTTAGGTATTTTAGATGAAGACGAAAGTTTGCTAGACTACGTAAAACGAGCATGGACTTCTATAAAATGGGTTTTTTCAGCCTGTGATGATGAAAAAATCATCAACGAAATAATGACTGCCGAGCAAGAATTAATTGAAAAATATAATGCCATTCTACAATTGCAATTGCGACCTTCTACCCGAACATTACTGACTTTGCAGAAAGAGTGCATAGAAAGTAACCTTATTTATACAAAGCAGTTAATACGATTGCCGAAGTTGGGTTGATTTTTGAAGTTTAATTTTTCCAACTACACCACAAATTCGCAACTTTATTAATAAACATTATTCGATAAATCCAAAATCATACAATTGAAATTGGTTCTTATGAATTGTTGCAACTTTCAAATGTAGAAGTGAGACTTCTCGGAGCAAAGTCAAGCAGAAACATTGCTTGTTTTTCAACAGTTTTAAGTTTAGAAATAACTTTTTTTATTTGCCGTGTTTTATTATATTCATTAACGTAGTACATAAATCACAATCATCATCACCTTTTATGTTTTTTGCAATTTCAATATTATTTTGAGCAGTAGTAAAATCACCATTATAGAGCTGATAAATTGCAAATTGCATTATCAAGTTGTAATTATCGTCATCGTCTTTTAAATAACTTGATGCACTTTCTCCGTAAAATTGAGCTAATGATTTAAATCCTTTTATAAAGTTGATATGAGATAGTAATCGTAAGCTGTTAAAGTCAGAAGAGTCTATTTCTCTAATCTTTTTACAATATTCTTCGGCTTTTACAAGATCTTCACTTAGGTAATAATCAAAAGCAAGAAGAGTCAATTCCTCAACAGTATTTTCACTTTCTGTTTCGATTGCTATTTTAGTATTTAACGTTTTTCTATAATTTATTGAATCAGATTTTAAATTATAAATTAGTGAAACTACATTATAACAATCTGTTGCATTAAAATTTTCATCCTTTTTATCAATTGGAAAGACTTCAATTGCTTTATTAAAAAAGTGTAATGATTTTTCCCAATCTTCTTTCATAAAATAAAGATACCCTAAGCATTTATTTACGGTAAAGTCATTCAGTTTTTTTTGGTCTTTTAATTCACTGATTTTTTCAATTAGTTCATTGATTTTATTTTTTTCATTTGCTGTATAGTTTAATACTAAATTGTTTTTACTGTCAAGCTCAAAAAAAATAACTTTACAAAAAAGACCCATAATATGTGACATTATCCAACAATTTTCTATTTGATGATTATTTTTATATTTTAGGCGGTATTCATTGAGTAAATCATAATTAAAAATTTCGGTATGATCTTTCGTAGCATAAGTTTTTTTAAGATTTTTATCTTCTCCTATTTGCATAAATAAATTTTGTGAATTTTCAAATATTTCGGTAAAAATCAAATAAAAATAAGGGATTGAAATATTTTTGTTATCACTCGTTAACATCTCCTTAATTACTTCTCTAGATCTTTTATAATCACCATTTTTAAGCAGAATTAAAGGATAAAAAAACATTGAAATTGAATCTTTTGGATTGATTTTAAGTGACTTGTCAAAATCAAGTAATGCATTTGCATCATTGAGATTGCTCTTTAAAACTCCCCTGAACGAGTAGAAAAAAGCACTGTCTTTATCAAAATATCGAATGTCTATAGTAGTAAGTGCTTTTGAATAGTATTTATTCGCTAAATCAGATTTTTTTTTCTTTGAATAATATTCAGCAATATTGTTTAGAAAAAACGGATTAATACTGTCTGTGGAAAGCTTTTGTAATAAATCATTTAATTTTTGCTCATCATATTTTTTACCATCTGACATTTCTTCAAATGATCTATCCAAATCTTTATGTGTAATATTAAAAGAAAAAGAAGGTTTTTTGCTATATAAATCTTTGACAAGCAGAATAATGTCTTGTTTCGTTTTATCAGACAACGTAGTTGTATTTATTCCATTTTGTCCTATTATAAAGCATGGAAATAATAGTACTATTACTAAAATCAGTTGTTTCATTATGCGATATTGTTTTATTTTTTTAGTGATGGTTCACTAATTTTTTACTTCTTCTAACCTAAAATCCTTTGAAAAGCACATTCATTGTCTCAAAATTAGGGATTTAAGTTGGTTGGTACAAATGGGGCAATGTGTCAATGTGTCAATGTGTCGATGTGTCAATTTGGGAAAATGTCAATTAATTTGTGTATAATAAATAAACCTTTGTCAAAGTTCAAAACTTTGACAAAGGTTTTTATGAGATTGTTATTTGCTATGAACTTATGTTCTATTATGATTGAAAGTTGTAAAGCAGCTTATTTTTAGAAAAACAAAACCATTCCAAGCCAACTTTTTTAAGCATTCCCGTAAACTTTTTTAGGATAATATACATCGATCGCCCCCATTCTCAATCCTCCCAACCACACAACGTCAAACCCAAATCTTTTGCTTCCTTCAAAGTCACTTTTTTGGTTTCTTTTTTACAAGCACCCAAACCGCGACAAAATTCCTTTTTATGGTATTTGGTTGCGTTTTTGCTGTTGCAGATGTAAACGTCTTCTGCTACATTGGAATCTGAAAGTAACGGAAAGAGTAAAATTAAGAGTAATTTTTTCATAGTCTTGTATTGGATTATAAATATACCGTTTTATTCTGCCACCAAAAAGTATTCGTTCTCTTTTTCATCTTTAGCCAATAATTTACCATAGCCAATCCATTCTGCTGTAACCGTAAACGTACTGCCTTCGTGGTTAGTCAGTTTTCCATTGCCATATTGGTCTTTGATAGTGATGTTGCCGGATACTTTATTACCCTTGCTATCTTCGCCCACCACATCGTAGTTATACGTATAATCACCCGATTCGCCTACCCGATATTCATATTGCGTAGCAGTATCTTCGTGATAAGTGGGTTCGGCTTTTGGCTCTTCCAACACAGTGGAAGGAGCAAAAAACGGTTTGGGTTCAAGATCCGTTTCCGACTGACTTTTTTCTTTTTTACAACTGCATAGTGTAAAAAGAAAAATAGAAAAAAGAAGTAGTATTTTTTTCATACGATTGATTTTTAAAGTAATTCAAAAGAAACCCAAATCGGAACATGGTCTGAGATTTTTCGGGCATCATTTAATGTTTCAAAACGTTCATAAAATGGAATAATTCCCTGTTGAAGCACCTTTATTTTATCCGTTCGATAATACATGTTGTCAAACGGCGAAGCCAAACAATCTTGCTCAATGCAATTGGATCGCAAGGTGGTTTTCTGATTTTCAAAAGCGGGAACATACCCCATTTTTTTCAACGGATTAAATACCGAATGCGTTTCCGGACAATTAAAATCGCCCACAAAAAACAAGTTTAAATCGGGATATTCTTCCGGCAAAAATTTAAAGTACTTAATCTCCGTTTCCGGTTGTCTTTTTTTGGTAATTGCATGAAAGTTAACGATCGTAAATTGTTTATCCCGATATTGAAACGTAGCATAAAACGGTTCTCGGTCAATTTCCAACGCATACTTTTTTTCGAGCCGCGGTTGGCCAATGAGTTGCACTTTTGCCGTTTGCCATAAATACGCATAGCGTTCGGTTTTGTAGGCACTGCTACTCGTGGGTTCGCTCACAGCATAATCCCACTTGTTGCCGGTGCGGTTGAGTTCCTCTGCCAATTGAGCTACAGCTTGTGCACCACTAGGGTTGACAACTATTTCTTGCAAGGCTACGATGTCGTAGGCTTTTATTTGATTGGCGATGAATTGGATTGTGGTGTCGGATTTGGTGGAACCGAGGTTGGAGAGGTTCCAGGAGAGCAGGGCGGGTTGGGCTTGGATTGATAAAGTTAATGATAGAAAAAGTAAAATTGATTTCATAATTAAATATGATTCTTCTCAATTATTTTTGTTAGGAGTTCAATAGTTTTTTCTTGTAAAGCAATCCTTTGGTTTATTTTGAAATACCAACATACTACTTCTCTTAAAATTATAATTGATAATATTATAAATACTACTAAAATGATTAAATATAAATCTGAGTTTTCCATATTATTTCAAATTTGAAAGCTATTTTTTTAAAATTTATTATTTTAATTCATCAATTTTATTTTTCGCTTCTTCAAAAGCTTTTTCTATAGTCTCAATATTTTCAATAAAGATACTATTGTCAGAACCATATTTTTCCAATTGAAGGTACCAAGTTGCTTTCCCTTTATTAATCATATATCCCACTTTGAAACCATCAACGGTTGTAAATTTGTTTTCTAAATAATCAGGGTTAGAAAGAATGTCTTTTTCTACTTCTGATTTTAAGGAATTAATTGCTTTTACAACTTCTAATAAATCTGTATATTCAATTGATGCAATTGAAGAATTATATTTGCCTTGTTTTTCAATTTGAAAAAAAAGCTACTCAATGCACCGGAATTTATTTTTCTAATTCGTGTTTCAGATAAACCTCCGTAAAGAGATTTTATACCTGAAAGTTTGAAATCGGTAAACTTGATAATGCTTCCGGTTTTTGATGCAAATACATCAATTTTTGTTTTCTCTTTTTCAAGTTCTTTTTTTGCTTCTTGTGAGAAAGTTATCGTAGTTGCAGTTAATAGCAACAGAATTAAATAGTTTTTCATATTATTTGTTTTTAAGTTATTCTAAATCATACAAGCCCACTGTCTCCAACAACTCCTTCTCAAACAAATAAATATCATCAATGCTTTGCAACGGTTGTTTGGTTTCGGTTTTGTTTTCATGAAACAGACCAATGTATTTTTTGCTTCCGTTGAGGTGTAGTCGGCACAAAGGTTTACGGTTGTTGTCGTCCAGCAGAATGCCAAAATAGGATTGCGTGTCGCGGTGAACAATGCGTTCTACAGGAAGTTTTCGACGTAAAATGGCAATCACAATGCGGAAAGCTTCCATTTCTTCTTCGGTAGTAGTAACCCGATTGACATCTTCGGCAATCACTTCAATCTGTTCTTCTTTTTGCTTTTGAGCTTCTTTGTTGAGAGCGGCATTCAATCGGTCGTTGATTTTTTCACTAATAAATTGGTTAAACCCTTTTTGAACCAATTCTTTGAATTCTTCCACCACTTTTTCAGTCAGCCTCCCGGAATAGACTTTGTTGGCAAATAGTTTCACAAATTCCGCAGACGGGTTTTCAAGTTCGTTGTCTATTTGCTTTTTGATTTCTTTGGTATATTTGAGCGAACTGGCGTTGTTGACAATCTTGTTTACATCAAAAGTCATTTTGTGAAACTTTGCGATTTCGCTCACCACATTGTCTTTTAAATTGGTGATCTCAAATTCTAAAAATGGTTTTTCATCCATTTTATTTGTGTGCTCTAAATCGGTAAAAAATTGATAGTGAATACCATTTGTTAATAACGAGAATCGTGTTTTGGTGACATGAAAATAACGAAACAATTGTGAGTTGTGCACCGTTAGTTTTTCTTTCCAATTTTTACATTCGATAATCAAAATCGGATCGCCATTCTGAAAAATAGCATAATCTACTTTCTCGCCTTTTTTTAAACCTAAATCGGCAGTAAATTCCGGAACAACTTCGGTCGGATTAAATGAATCATACCCTAAAATATTAATAAAAGGCAATACAAAAGCGTGTTTGGTCGATTCTTCCGTATCGATTTTGTCTTTTAGCAGATTGATTTTTTCGGCTAAAGCTTTGAGTTGTGGTTGTATTTCCATGGTTATTTATTTAGTATGACATGAATTGGAACAGAAGTAACAACCATTAGTCTGATGATATGTTTTTTTAGCTTCAGCTACCGCATCTTTACAGTTACTGAATTCACCTAAATACAATCTGTTTTCTAAACTTGGTAAGAAACTACAATCAATTGTATGTACTTCATGATCACCATTTGATTGTGCAATTTTGTTTACGTAATATTTTTTCATCTGTTTTAATTTTAAAGATTAATTATCCAAACTTAAACACATTCAAAACCACTATATTACGGATTCCCGTAATTCGCTAAAATTTATTTCAATTTTGCGTTTTCTGCCAATTTTCGCACTTGGGCAATGGCTTTTTCGCAGCCGTCAAGGTGGCTGAAGAGTTCACTTACACCAATCACTTTGTTGCTTCCCATCGACCGAAGAATAAAAAAAGGGTCTTTGTTGGGCGAGATACGCTGCTCAAAGTTTTCCAGATACTGACTGTTCATTCGCACCGAAAGAATTTCTCCTAAGCAACTTTGTTTAAAATCGTGTTTGGTGCCCGTGAGCAATACACTTCCTTCAGGTGATAACAATTCATAGAACCATATTCCTGACTCGTTTTGTTGAATAACAAATTGTGGCATTTGTTGGGGTTTGGGTTAAATTTCTCCAAAAATAAAACTGATAAAAATGGGTATTTTACGGGAATCCGTAATTGAGGAATTTTTTTGTTGGAAGATGGGAGATGGAAGATGGAAGATGGGAGATGGAAGATGGAAGATGGAAGATTGAAGATGGGAGATGGGAGATGGGAGATGGGAGATGGGAGATGGAAGACGGAAGATTTCAGTTGTAGTTTAGCAAAAAAAAGTTATTCAAATGAAAATGTTCTCCGAATGAATCCCTTTTAATCCAATATAGCGAAGCTATCAAAATCCGTGAAAACCTGCGTTTAGCTTTAGCTAATCCGTTAAATCCGCGTTCCAATACGAGTTATTGGTCACTCACAGTTTTCAGACTGTACGTCCCTGATATAGGTTGACCACAAAAGTCAACTTATATGAAAGCAAATTTGAGAAAAATTAAGAAGTATCGATTTTATTCTACCGAGTTTAAACAGGAAATAGTTTCGTTATATGAAAGCGGAATTTACAGTGTTTATCAATTAGAAAAATTATATGGTATCTGTAATAAATCTATTTATCAATGGATTTATAAATTTTCTACCTTTAACAAAAAAGGAATACGGGTTGTTGAGATGAAAGAAAGTAACACTCAAAAGCTAAAAGAGCTAGAGCAGAAAATTAAAAGTTTGGAGCAAATAGTTGGTCAGAAGCAAATTCAGATTGAGTATTTGGAAAAGATGATTGATATTGCCAAAGATGAGCTAAATATTGACATTAAAAAAAACTCAAGCACCCTACAATCCAATGGTTTAGAGAGAACAAAGAAAAAGTAAGTTTCTCTTTAAATAGTCTGTACAAGGTTGTTACTATATCTAAACAAGCTGTGAATAAATATTGTAAAGAACAAAAATTATTCACCGAAAAAGTAGAGAAATTAGTAATCGAAGCTCAAGAATTAAGGAAAGAGCATCCGGGTTGTGGGGTTGAAAAAATGTATTACGTACTTCGACCAGAGTTTTTAGGAAGAGATAGGTTTATAGATATTATGATGGATTTAGGATTTAGAGTTCAGTATAAAAAGAATTACAAACGGACAACTTATTCCATTGCAAATCAATATCCAAATTTAATAAAAGGATATTTGGTTAATAAACCTCAACAATATGGCAATCAGATATTACCTATATCGCTTTGGGGGAAAGATTTTATTATGCTGTTTTTATTGTTGATGTATATACAAAGTTGATTGTTGGTCACAGAATATCTAACCATATGAGAGGAACAGCAAACCTTGAAGCGTTAGAAATAGCTTTGAAAGAGTATGATGCTCCAAAAATTCATCACTCCGATAGGGGAAGTCAATATTTATATCATGAGTATATAAATCTATTAAAGTCAAGGGGTTCAAGAGTCAGTATGGCAATTTCTGCTCAAGATAATGCTTATGCTGAAAGGATAAACAGAACAATTAAAGAAGAATATTTGGATTATTGGAAGCCAAAAACATTTGAGGAATTACAAAGAAATATAAGCAAAGCAGTTTGGCATTATAATGAAAAGAGGATTCATAAAAATTTAAACAAAATGACACCGAGAGAGTTTTATGAAAATTGTTTCAAAAAGAATTATAAAAATCCAATTATTGAAATCTATGACAATGGTTCGGGATAAAAATCATAAAAGTTATTTCCAAAATTTTTTTAGCCAGTTAAAAGGGCTAAAAATTTCAGAATAACTTTTATTTTTGATCAGTGATAAATTTAAACATTAGTATTAAAAACCGGTCAACCTTATTTAGGGATTTACAGACAACAGACAACAGACAACAGACAACAGACAACAGACAACCGACAACCGACAACCGACAACAGACAACCGACAACCGACAACAGAATCAAATAATCCCCAAATCCTTCGCAATCGCCACCAAATGCACCGGATTATTCGCCTTAAAAAGTACCTTCAATTTCCCCAAACGTTTTTCAATCGTGCTTTTACTACTTGGTTTGATGCCTTTTTCTTTAAAAACACCTTCCATGTCTTCTTGAGCAATGCCATACGAAAGATGTTTTAAGAGGTGCACATCAAAATCATCAATCTGCGTACCGGTTTTGTTTTGCAACACATGCTGCACTTCAGGCGAAATATAGGTTTTATTTTGAGCAACCGTTTTAATCGCTGTTTTAAGTTGATACAAACTTTCTCTGCCTTTGAGCACAAAAGCATCCACATTCAATTTTTCAAACAATGATTTTATGCGGTAATCTTTGTCTTCCACCGAATAGACAATGACTTTGATATTGGGTTGAATGGCTCTCACTGCTGCAATCAATTCTTCTCCGGAAGATAGTTTGCTTTGTCGTCCGTCATCCTTGAAAGACAAATCGGAAATCAACAAATCAAAAGGTTCATGATCGGCTAATGCTTTTCTGATTTTTAACAATGCTTCATCACAATATTTATCGTGTTGAAAAGAGGTCAGCTGCAATTCATTCAACACATGTTGCACAGCCAGGCTGATAGAATCTAAGTCTTCGGCGATTAAAATTTTTTGAAACATAACAATTTAGTTAGGTATGAATACGGTTGCTTTGAATCCTTTTTGGATTGCTGTGTCAAAAATAAGTCTTCCTTTGATGGCTAAAATACGGTTTTCCGCATTTTGAAGTCCCGATTTGCGATTTTGTGCTTTTTTTAACCCAATTCCGTTGTCGGTATAGGTCAGAATAAGATTGTTCTTTTGTTCCAAAAAGTCAATAACCACAAGGGTTGCCTCGCTGTGTTTTTTGGTGTTAATTAAAAATTCCTGTACAACCCGAAATACGGTAATTTTTTTTTCGGCACTCATTTTTTGCCAGTTTAGTTCCGAACTTATTTTCTTAATTACGTTCATTGAGTTATCCGAATAACTGTCAATCATTTGAAAAAAATCAGGTTCAAAATTTTCATCGGTTCGGATGTCGCTGTTTTCTTTAGAAATGTCACGTGTGCGTTGGTAGATGTGATCCATCGTATCCAAAAGCACTTCTTTCACTTCTGTTTTTTCTAAATTTTGCGTTTGAACAAAAGTCATTGCATTAAACACATCATTCGCCAATTCGTCATGAATGCGTTTGGAAATTCGGGTTTCGGTGAGATAAGTGGATTGTTGAAGTTTTCGTTTGTTTTTATCTGGTATAATTTATAGAGCAAAATAGCAATCACAACTATCAAACCAATTAAAGCCAAAAGAAGCGATTTTTGATTTTTGTATTTAATAACTTCCTGTGTCGCTTTTTTAGAATCGTATTTAATTTTTGCAAACTGATTTTTGGCAATATTTCTGGCTTTAATAATACTATCATTCAACGCAATATATTCTTGATAAAAGTGTTTGGAATCATTTGAATCACCAAACTCTGTGAGCCATTTCAACGCTTCTAACTTATCGTCCGGACTATTAGCTTTTTGCGAAGATTGATAGGCTTTTTGAGCATATTCTTTGGCTAAAAGATCATTTTTATGTTGATAATATTCAGACAAATGCATGTTTGATGCAATCAGTCCAATATTGTCATTAAGACTATCTCTTAACTTCCATGCCAAATGAAGGTTTTCAGATGCTTCTTGTTTTTGAAGCAAAAATTGAGTGTATCCCAAATTATCTAACACACGAGCAAGCTCATACGGATTTTTAGAAAGAGCATCATCTGTCAGCAAAGGAGCAAGGGTTTGAATCGCTTTTTGATATTGTTTTTCTTCAAGATAAATCAGTCCGGTGTTGTTTTGAATGATGGCTTTTTCCAGCTGATTCGTTGCTAAATCGGATGCCTTTTTATAATAATTCAGCGACTCTTCCAAGCTGTTTTGTTTGTGATAGGAAATAGCAAGAAGATTGTAAAAATAGGGAAGGTAAGTAGAACCTTGGTAGTGAGCAAGTGCTTCCGTAATGGTTTCTTCGCAGCCGTAATGATCACCAATATAATTTTGAATGGTTGCCGTTTTTAGCAACGTATAAGCCCATTGTTCATGATGATTTTCAATGTGCGATTTTGCTTGGTTGTAGTAAAAATAAGCACTGTCAAAACGGTATTTTTTTTCAAATTCTTCCGCTTTTTTACTTAAGTCTTCGTATTTTAAATAAGAAGAATGCGACGTTTTTTCATTACATGAAATTAAAAAAAGCATCAAAAAGAGAATAAAAAACGGGAAATGAAATGTATGCTGTTTCATTTCCCGAAGATATTAAATAATTGCTAGTTCAACAATTATTAAGGATTGTTTGTCAAGGGTGGAGGAGGTGGAGGAGGAGGGGTTGGAATGCCGTGTTGTCCACCCGTGTCATCCGCAGCAACAGACAGGGTTTGATCAGTTATGTCATCAGCCGAGCAAGAAGTGAAAAAACCAATTGCTGTGCAAAATAGCGAAATGAAAAGTATTTTTTTCATGATTATAAGTATTAAAATTGAACATAGTTTTTGCTGTTCGGTTTGTAAAAACCAAAGGAGCGTATCGGATTTTACCGACTTTTAAAAAATTGAGACTCAATGAAATGGTGGGAAGTGAAGTGTGCTAAAACAGAACTGTCCTGATATACTTCCCGGATAAAATTTCTGTTCTGTATAGCGACACTTTTTTTGAATCTGTTTTGTACATTTGTTCTAATTGCAGGTTAGAACAAAAACAAATTCTGAAGCAAAGGAATAGGGTTTTTGTGAGGGTGTTGATAAGGAATTCCGATGATTCCGATGATTTCCGATGATTCCGATAAATTCCAAAATTCAATTTTTACTGATATGAATAAAACTACTTTTAAGGATTATAAGCTAGCAATCAAAGAGCAATATCTGTATGCAAAAGAAAAAGATGTAAGCGGCATTCTAGAAAATCCAACACCGGCTCAACTACGTGAATTTTGTCGATTTCTTTATGAGAAAGGAATAAGTAGAAATGATGAAGAAGTTTTCCGTTTGTTCTTTGAAGCAAAAGAGGGTGAAATTTTGAAAAAGGCTATTGATAGGATTACCATAGATAAGTTTAAAACAATCATTTCTTTTTTAAAGGCAGAAAAAGATACCGATATCAGAATCAGAGTTGAACTCGCTGCGATTATGGTAGATTTTAAAGAAAGACCGTATAGAGTTTTTTCCAAATCGGAGCAAAATGAATTTGTTAAAGAGCCAATACATGTTGCCCTACCTGTTATTACACAGCCAGAGGGGCAGCAACCTGAAAAAGAAATAAGTAAGTCTAAAGGTTTTACGTATTGGCTAGGAAAAAATAAGTTCATCACCATTTTTTTACTCATTGCTTCATTGTTGGGCGGGTTTTCATTAGCCAAATTTGTGTTCCCTGAAAAACAATGCATGCAATGGCAAAATGATCATTATGAAGTGGTGGATTGCACGGATTCAGAAAAAAATCCTGTAGAAAATACTATCGTTCCGTTAGATGAAAAGTTGTTGAATTTTAGAAAAGTTGAGGTGTATGATACAACCACTTTTTTTAATAAACAAGGCAAACCACTTTATTGGTATTGCAGAGTAAAAGGAAAAAAAGAACCGGATTATTTTAATTCGCTTGGAAATGGTTGTCATCCTGAAACAGAAAAGAAACTCAATCCAATTACGCAATACATTATTAATCGATATGTTTTAGTAAAGTAATTTTAGAAAGAGGAACTCTAAAAAGTTCATTCATAAGACAATAACGAGCTTTTAATCTATTTTAAAACAACTCACAAGTTGAATGTATAAAAAAATAAACTACTTTTGCCGAAAATTAAAACGTGCCATCACGTTTGTAACTGTTATTTATGAACTCAAAAAAAATTGCCGAGTACCGCAAATTACTCGAAGTAACTAAAACTGCAACCTTAAAAGAATTGAAAACTGTTTACCGTAACAGTATGAAGGAAGATCATCCGGATACCATTGCAGATCCAATTGAACGCACCGCTGCAGAAGAAAGAAGCAAAGCCATTATTGAAGCCTATCATTTTTTGGTGAGTATTGCTCCCGAAACGCAAGAAAAAGTGAAAGACGAATATATAAAAACCACAACCACTTCCGGTATCTTAGAATTTTATATGGAAGATGGTGTCTTAAATATTCACTTTTTAGACGGAAACAAATTCGAATATTTTGGTGTTCCAAAAGTAACATACATTAAAATGGTAAATGCAGAATCGCCTTCAAGGTTTGCCAGAAGACATGTTTATAATGAATTTTTATATCGTAGTGCCAGCAAACTGGTTGTTGCAGACTAAATTAAATCGATTAAAAGTATATGAGGTGCCTATTTTAGGCACCTTTTTTTGTTTTTATAGTAGAAATAAATGCTAAAGAGTGGATAATATGTAATTTTTTCAAAAAATTATATAACAAGAAATAGAAGCTCAGGTCGCACCTTTGTAATACAATGAAGGATGTTTAACCTTAAATGAATTTACAATGAGTGATAAAGCAAGAAACATAGGTAGTCGCGAGACTAAAAACTCAGTTATGCGAGATTTAAAAAATAAATCTAAAAAGAAATCAACTCTGAGTCACAAAGAGATTCTGAAAGCGAACGATATGGAAGAACCGGATATTTGGAACTTACCAAAAGAATAATATAATAATTTAAAAGAGTGTAAAGTATGAATAATTTTTTTAGGGCATTACTTGCTGGCTACGGAGCCAAGAAGCTAGGTGGAGGTTGTTTTGGAACAATTATAGTTTTTGTTATCCTTTGGGTGGTGTTGGGGCAGTGTAGCTCATGATAATAGTAAAAATGGTAGATATGGAAAATTCTAAAACAAAAACAGTTGAAATATTAAATTCGTTAGTTGAAGTAAACAACGACCGAATTCAAGGGTATGAAACGGCTATTCGCGAAGCAAAAGATTCACAGTTAAAAGTTGAATTTTCATTATTTATTGTGACCAGTAAAAGATGTGTGATGGAATTGTGTGATGAAATTAAACGCTTGGGCGGAAGTCCTATCGGTTTAAACAAAACAAGCGGAAAGTTTTTTAAATTATGGATGGATTTAGAAAAAACAATTTCCGAAAACCTCAATCGAGCCTTGTTAGATTCATGTGTCTTTAGAGAAGACATTGCGATAGGAAATTATGATGATTGGTTGATTGATGATGTAAAAAATGAAGTAGATGAACGCCACAACATGATGATTAGAACACAACGAACTGAGCTTTGTCGTGAAAGAGAAAAATTAAAAGCACTTCGTGAACTTATATGTTCCTCTTAATATTTGCTATGAATTTGATTGATTTTTGAGAGTGAAAATGCCGCGGGTTTCCCTGCGGTATTTTTTTGTTTACTGTTGTCGGTTTTCAGTTTTCTGTTTTTCGGTTCTCTGTACCCTTTTGTCATTTTGCAAGATGACAAAGTCTAAATAAAAATCTCCTGCAAAGCAGGTTAGTTATTAAAAAAAAACCGCAGAATATATCTACGGTTCTTAAACTAAAATCTAAATTTTTTTAATTAAATCGTTTTTCTACAAATTCAACAAAATTCTCATCACTCATTTTGTTAGAAGTACATTCTGTAGCCTGAGCATTTTTGTATTGTGGAGTATCAGCTAAAAATTTAATGAACTGTTCTTGAACTTGTCCTGTACCTGTAAGATGAATTTCATCTACATTAGGCATAACAAAAGCAATTTCTTTAAAATACTTTTGCGTTAAACCAATTTCATGGTTATTAGCTGTTTTTTCACTCGAATTATATTCGGCTCCGGCATTGGAAACAGTACCTAAAACGATAAATTCGCCATTATCAACATCTTCTCTTCCAACGATGGTTGCATTGTGCGTATCCATCCAAACACCAAACTGTTTTTTGTTTTTATCAGACATAAATTTTACTTTTCTTAAAGATATGTCTTCTAAAACGGATAGAGTGTTTTTTGGGTTAATATTGTGATTGAGGAGAAGCGACTGAGTTGCTGAGATACTGAGTTGCTGAGTTTTTCACAACTATTTTATACTTTCAAAAAACCTCTAAAACCTCTCACGCCATAATACGATTGTGCTCCGTTATGATACACAAAAACCTGATTATATCGAAAATCAGCAAACAAAGCACCACCTAATTTTCTAATTTCGTCAGGTGTTTTGATCCAACTGGAAGTTTTGGTGTCAAATTTTCCCAATTGTTGTAATTCGCGGTAGTGTTCTTCTGATAAAAGTTCAATTCCCATCTCCGAAGCCATATCAATAGCGTTGTTTTCGGGTTTGTATTCTTTTCTCGAATCAAGTGCTTCGCGGTCATAACAAACACTTCTTCTTCCTTTCGGACTTTCCACAGAGCAATCAATGAAAATGTATTCACCTGTTTTTTCATCTAAACCAACAACATCTGGTTCGCCTCCGGTTTTTTCCATTACATTCAACGACCATAATTTTTCAGGATTTGATTCTAATTTAACTAGAACATCTTCCCAATTAATACTTTTATGACGATTGCTATTTTTTTCAAAACGAATTTTTAGTATATCAATTAATTCATTTTTTTGTTCAGAAGATAATAATTTGCTGTTTTTCATTGATTAAGTCGTTATAATTTCAAATTTAAAAAATAATCAGGAATAGACAAACAAAAAAAGAAACCTTACCTTTGCAAAAATTATGCACATGGCACATAAAGCAGGGTTCGTTAACATCATCGGAAATCCCAACGTAGGAAAATCAACTTTAATGAATGCCTTCGTGGGCGAAAAACTTTCCATCATTACCTCCAAAGCCCAAACAACAAGACATCGTATTTTGGGAATTGTGAACGGAGAAGATTTTCAGATGGTTTTATCCGACACACCCGGAATCATCAAACCGGCGTATGAAATGCAAGAATCGATGATGCAGTTCGTAAAATCCGCTTTTGAAGATGCCGATGTATTAATTTATATGGTTGAAATTGGCGAAAAAGAATTAAAAGACGAAGCCTTTTTCAATCGAATAATCCACAGCGAAATCCCGGTTTTACTTTTATTAAACAAAATCGACAAATCCAACCAACAACAATTGGAAGAACAAGTTGATTTATGGAAAGAAAAGGTACCGAATGCCGAAATTTTTGCCATTTCTGCTTTAGAAAATTTCAATGTCAAAGAAGTATTTGATCGTATTATCTCTTTATTACCCGAATCACCACCGTATTATCCAAAAGATACACTTACGGATAAACCCGAACGTTTTTTTGTAAACGAAACCATTCGTGAAAAAATCCTTATCAACTACGATAAAGAAATTCCGTATGCTGTTGAGGTAGAAACCGAAGAATTTATCGAAGACGAGAACATTATCCGTATTCGTTCTTTAATAATGGTTGAACGCGATACGCAAAAAGGAATTATCATTGGTCACAAAGGAGCTGCTTTAAAAAGAGTAGGTATGCAAGCCCGCGAAGATTTAGAAAAATTTTTCGGAAAACAAATCCACATCGAACTCTTCGTGAAAGTCAGCAAAGACTGGCGTAGCAATGCGTTTCAGTTGAGAAGATTGGGGTATAATCAGAAGTAGTTTTTAGTCACAGTTTCCTGTTGGGAGTTAATAGTTTGGAGTTTTTCTCCGCAATCTTGTCATTCCGAAGAATGAGGAATCTCATAAAAATTTAGTAAAAATCCGTTTAATCCTCACCCCCAACCCCTCTCCAAAGGAGAGGGGAGACGAGACGTTGAAATAACTTCTAAATTAGCAGTTATAAATCCTTTTTTATCCATTATAGCCAAGCTATCAAAATCCGTGATAATCTATTAAATCCATACAATCCGTGTTCCATTAAAAAAGCGAAGCGACAAAAAATCACTCCAAAATTTTCTCCATCAACACCTCCAACTCCCTCGCTTGTTTCAACCCTTTTTTCCGATTCAATCGTGCAATAAAATATAACAAAAACCATGCATTCACCATCGCAAACATCACCAACAAATCAAATTTGTATGATTGATCGAGCGACCATTTTGAAAACGCAATCACTGTAAAAATCACAAAAATCCCGCCCACCACAAAGTGAAGGAACATAAACATCGTCCACAAAACCGGATCGGGACCAAATAATCCGCGAACAAACGTATTGCCGTCTTCCATTTTTTCAATCTCCAAATGCAAATGCGGCGAATGTTTTTCACGCTGCAACAAACCAATATGCAACCAAATATGATGACCCGAAATCTTGATTTTATAATCCGGCTCCACCGTTTCTTTCAACTTTTCACAACTGGCCAAAATCGATTCGTAGGACTTAGTTACCACCTTATCAAATCGATACCGCAACGGTAATTGGTCATCTAAATTCATAAAAATGGGTAATAAAATTAAATACTAATTTACGAAATATTAACTTTAAACGGAAAACAAACCACTTTATTTTTACACCCAATCAAAAATCCAAAAATCCAAAAATCTAATAATCGAACAATCCAAAAATCCAACAATCAATTCTTGGGCGTTCCCTTCCGCAAGCTCCAGGTCAGGCTGTCCGTTCCCACTTTTTTTTGCCCAACATTCAAACCGCTCAGGGCAAAAAAAGAGTTCCACTTCCATCCTTAACGCAAACCCTGCTCCAAACAAAGTAAAGTGATAAAAATCAACATTTAAACTTCAAACAAAAAAGACTACCTTTGCAAAATATTAGAATTTAGAACTATGAGTACTATTGTTGCCATTGTCGGAAGACCAAACGTAGGGAAATCAACACTTTTTAATCGTTTAATCAAACGAAGAGAAGCCATTGTTGATTCCGTGAGTGGTGTTACCCGCGACCGAAATTATGGAAAGAGTGAATGGAACGGAAAAGAATTTTCGGTTATCGATACCGGTGGTTATATCAAAGGATCCGATGATATTTTTGAAGCAGAAATCCGCAAACAAGTAGAATTAGCCATCGACGAAGCTGATGTAATTATGTTTGTTGTAGATGTAGAAGAAGGCATTACACCAATGGATGATGAAGTGGCAAAATTACTTCGTAAAATTACCAAACCCGTTATTGTTGTTGTCAATAAAGTAGATAATGCTATGCGTGAAAAAGATGCATACGAATTCTACAACCTTGGTTTAGGGGAATTCATCACCATTTCCAGCACATCCGGAAGTGGAACAGGAGAGTTATTAGACGAATTAATCAACGTTTTTCCAAACAAACCCGAACCAACACAAGAAGAAATCGAATTACCTCGTTTTGCTGTTGTAGGTCGTCCAAATGCCGGAAAATCAAGTTTTATCAATGCATTAATTGGTGTTGACCGATACATTGTAACCGATGTTGCCGGAACAACCCGCGATTCCATCGATACAAAATATGACCGTTTTGGTTTCGAATTCAACTTAGTCGATACCGCCGGAATTCGCAGAAAAGCAAAAGTAAAAGAAGATTTGGAATTCTATTCTGTGATGCGTTCTGTGCGTGCCATCGAGCATTCCGATGTTTGTATTTTAATGATCGATGCCACCCGTGGTTTTGAAGGTCAAGACCAAAGTATCTTCTGGTTAGCCGCCAAAAACAGAAAAGGAATCATCATTTTGGTTAACAAGTGGGATTTAGTCGAAAAAGACACGATGTCCACTCGCGACTATGAAAATAAAATCAAAAAAGAATTAGAACCTTTTACAGATGTAACTATATTATTCGTTTCTGCTTTAACGAAACAACGTTTGCTAAAAGCTTTAGAAGAAACCGTAAAAGTGTACGAAAACAGAAAACAACGCATTTCGACTTCTAAATTCAACGATTATATGTTGAAATTAATCGAAACCTATCCGCCACCCGCTTTAAAAGGAAAATATGTTAAGATTAAATATTGTATGCAATTGCCAACACCAACACCACAGTTTGTGTTTTTTGCCAATTTGCCACAATATGTCAAAGAAGCGTACAAACGTTTCTTAGAAAACAAAATTCGTGAAAACTGGGATTTTTCAGGAGTTCCGATTGATATTTACATTAGAGAAAAATAAAAATCAGATTTATATTTAACACCATTAAGTGATTAAGGTTCATTAAGTTTTGTTGGCTTAGTGAACCTTAATCGTTTTTTGTTAGAATTTTACGACATTATTTGTCATCATAATGTCCCATAGCAGAAAGAACATAAACGGTTACGATATCTTCTTTAACTTCATAAATTAATCGATCTTTTTGATTAATTCTTCTCGACCAAAGACCTTGAAATTCGTGTTTTAAAGGTTCAGGTTTACCAGTGCCGGTGTATGGATGTTCTTTTAATTCCTTGTATATTTTATCAATTTTATTAAGAACTGCTTTGTTGCCGGATTTTTTGTGTTTTAGAAAATCTTTTTTTGCATTTTCTGTAATTTCTATTCTATACCTTCCCATATAGAGTCAGCTTCGATTATTGTTGTTTTTCCATCAATAATTTCCTTTCTTGCTTTTTCAATTTTAGCAACAAATTCTTTATTATAAGGGCTTTTGGGTTCTTCAACGATATGAACAACTTCTTTTTCTTCATAAAAAGCTTTCAAAAAAGCCAATAAAGCTTTTCCTTTTTCTGTTTTTTCGTTGATGTTTAAGGTTATAGTTGTCATAGTATTAACAATTTAAACTACAAATATAAAGTAAATTTAAAAATGCGGATTGTAATAGTATGGTAATTTTAATTTCTTCACATACTTTCATAAAAAAAATTTAATTTCAAATGTTAAATTTTTTGTAAGAAATATTCAACTAAACATACTAAAAGTGTTAATTTGCTGTTATAGAATTTTCTCACACTTATAACCACACATTTATGCACAGAAATTTTTCCGTTCTAGTTTTATTTTTATTGGTTTCCGTTTCATACAGTCAAAATTTCGTTACTGTTAAAGGAAAAATTATTGATGATTTATCCAAACTTCCTCTCGAATCGGCTACAGTTTATCTCACTTCCAAAAAAGATTCAACCGTAATTGATTATACCATTTCAGAAAAAAATGGAAATTTTGAAATAAGAACAAGGAAAAACTCTCAACCACTTATTTTAAAAGTTTCTTTTTTGGGATATGAAAATTATAGCAAAGAAATAAGTTCAATTAACGAAAATCTTGAATTAGGCGTTATCAATTTGAAAGAAGGCGGAACAAACCTTGATGAAGTAGTTGTGAAAGGCGAAGCTCCTCCCATCAGAATTAAAAATGATACGTTAGAATTTGATGCCGCCTCTTTTAAAGTAGGAGCCGATGCTAATGTTGAAAAATTACTCAAACAATTACCCGGAGTAGAAATCTCTCCGGAAGGAAAAATCACCGTAAACGGAAAAGAAGTTAACCAAATCCTTGTGAACGGAAAACCATTTTTTGGCAAAGACGGAAAAATCGCCACACAAAATCTTCCTGCAGAAATCATCGAAAAAATTCAAGTAGTCGATACTAAAACAAAATCCGAAGAATTGTCGGGCGAAACGGCTTCCGGTGAGGAAAAAACCATAAATCTTACCATACAAGAAGATAAAAATAAAGGTTTTTTCGGTAAAATTATGGGAGGATATGGTTCCGATGAACGATACGAATCCAGTTTGTTGCTCAATTGGTTTAAAGGCGAACAAAAGATTAGCGTTTTAGCTTCGGCAAACAATATCAATTCGGTCGGATTTTCGATGAATGAAATTTTTGACAATATGGGTGGCGGTAGAAATGTATCAGTTTATTCCAGCGATGATGGTTCTTTTGGAATTAACGGAATGAGTTTTGGCGGAAGTAACGGCTTAACCACTTCCAATTTAATTGGAATTAATTACGCAGACAAATGGTTTAAAAAAGTTGATGTCAATAACAATTACTTTTTTACCAATGCTGAAACCGAAAATGTAAGTCGAACTTCACGCACCAATTTATTACCAACGGAAACTACTTTTACAGAATCAAATTCAACTTCAAACCGAATTGGAAATTCACATAATTTGAGTTTTAATTTCGAAATAAAATTAGATTCAACTGCTACGATTTATGTGGAGCCAAAGTTTGTGAAAGCTTTAAATAAAGATCGTTTCAATACTAATCAAGAAACTCGTAATCAAGCAAATGAACTGTCAAATGAAAGTAATTCTAATTCATTTTCAGATGTGGATGATACTTCTTTTGAAAACAGTATTTACTTCTTTAAATCATTAAAAAAGAAAGAGCGTGGAATTTCTGCTTCGTTGACAAATGAACATAAAAAAACAAACACTTTTTCTAATTTGAATTCTTCTACATTTTACTATTTAACGGGAGAACCGGATGATATACGCGATCAAAATGTTTTTAGGGATAGAAAATTTAATAAAATAGAAACAGAAGTTCGCTACAGTGAACCCATAACGGATTCTTTAAAAGTAAGTATTGCGTCGCAGTTTACTTATTATGCTTCTCAAGATTCAGACGCTACTTTTGATTTTGATGAAGTTGCCGGAAGTTATTCTGAATTTAATGCTCCATTATCCAACGAAATTAATTCGAGTGTTATTAGAATTCATCCTTCGGCACGATTAAGTTGGAATAAAAAGAATTTGAGAGCCGGATTTGGAGCAGGTCCGGAGTTTGTTACATTTAAAAATGAATCCGATTATTTGGCAGTTAATACACGATTGAACAAAAATTATGTTTTCCCAAGAGGTTCTGCTAATTTATATTACACGATCAGCAAAGGAAAATCCATTTATGCTAATTATAATTTTAAGATGGAATTGCCATTGGCGAACCAATTTCTTCCGGTAGAAAATCTTTCTAATCCATTAAATACGATTGTTGGAAATGGCGAATTAAATCCTACTCAACAACATTCTGTTTATTCCAATTTTAATAATTATGACTGGCAATCAAGAAGCGGTTTTTTCTTTTATGGCGGAATGACAATGTCCAAAGATCAAATTGTTTCTTCAACTGTTTATGATGAAAGTTTTAGAGCTCAAACGACGTATGAAAATGTAGATAAAGGATTGAGTAGTTATATGGGATTTTCTTGGAGTAAATCGTTTAAAAAAGAAAAGAGAACATTACGCATTAGTGCCGGTTTAGATTCCGGTTACAATATTAATCAAGGATTAACCAATGCCGAATTATACGAAGCAAAAGGTTGGAAAATAGAGCCAAGAGTAAGTTTAAATTGGAGTATTGAAGATTTAGTGACCATTGCACCCTCGTATAATTACAATTTCAATTCAACCGATTTTAAAAATTATGTTATTGAAAATGCCAATAATTTTGTGCATAAATTCAAATTGGAATTCACCAGTTATTGGCCTAAGAAAGTAGTTTTTGGAAATGATTTTGGCTATACTTACAATTCCAATATTGCTGATGGTTTTCAGAAAGATTTTTATTTATGGAACACGAGTTTAGGGTATAATTTCTACAAAGACAGGTTGCTTGCTAAAGTAAAAGTGTATGATGTTCTAAACCAAAATGTAGGTGTGCGAAGAACTATTACACCAACGGCGATTACCGATGCTGAAAATATCGTTTTACAACAATATGTGATGTTTTCACTAACATACAAATTAGATAAATTTGGAGGGAAAAAGGATAATGAAGGCGGAATGTTTATTTTAGATTAAAGAAATAATTCAAAGAAAATGCCCCGAAAGTTATTGACTATTTGGGGCATTTTTTTATGATTGAATTTTATTTTACCAACTTCCGCTAGCACCACCACCGCCAAAGCCGCCGCCGCCGCCAAAGCCGCCAAATCTACCTGATGAGCCGCCGCCAAAATCACCGCCACCAAAGCTTCCGCCGCCACGACCCATACTACTAAGAATAATAACATCCATTAAATCGGGTCCGGAGAAACGACCTGAATTGCCACCACCTTTATTTTTTTTATTCGATAAAATAATAAGTAAAACAACAATAAAAATGATAATTATAATGAACGGAAAGCCATCTGGATTTTTGTTGCTCTTATCGTTTTTATATTCGCCATTCATTATTTGAATAATGGCAGAAGTTCCTTTTTCAATTCCGTTATAATAATTTCCGGTTTTAAATTCAGGTTTAACAATTTGCTCTATCACTCGTTTGGATAAAGCATCTGTTAGCAAATGTTCTGTTCCATATCCTGCTTGAATGGTTATTTTTCGATCATCTTTTGCAACTAAAAAAATTATTCCATTATCTTTTCCTTTTTGACCAATTTCCCATTTATGACCCAAATCAGTAGCATAACGAGCAATTTGTTCTCCTTTGGTACTGCCAATAATCATTACAAAAATTTCTGTAGAAGTAGAATCATAGTAGCTTTTTAACTTTTCATACAAAAATTTATATTCAGCATCAGATAATGTTTTAGTGCTATCAATGATTGGTGGAATAAATGAGGGTTTATTCGGAATTTTATGGCTTTGAGCATTTGTTGAAACGATGAACAACAAGCTCACAATAAAAAGAAATGATTTTATTATGCTATTAATTTTACTCATTATCCTTTAGAAATTTCGTTTGAGAGCTCGTTTTCATCATCTGTAAGTAGTGGAAAATATTCCTTTAACCTTTCGCCAGCTCTTAAAACACCTTTAATTAAACCTTCTTTAAATTGTTTACTTTTAAATGATTCTATCACAACATCTTTTGTACAATCCCAAAAATCATTTTCAACTTTATCATTTATACCTTTGTCTCCAATAATGGCAAATGTGTGATCGGAAACACCCACATAGAATAATACACCATTTCGAAGTTCCGTTTCATTCATTTTTAATTGATTAAAAACCTCCTGAGCTCTTTCAAGAGGTTTTAAATCGGTATGATTTTCAATGTGCACGCGAATCTCGCCAGATGTGTTTAACTCTGCCACGGCAATTGCTTTCACAATTTCTTGCTCTTCCTCGTGTGTTAAAAAGTCTTCAACTTTTGACATTTTTATTTAAAATCAAAGTTTACATCAGGGGCGTTTTCTGCACCGGCAGCTGCTTTGAAACGTTCCATTTCTTTGAAGCCCATAATTCCGGCAAATAAAACAGTTGGAAACGATTTGATTTTTTTATCATAAACATTAACCGTTTCGTTATAGCGATCTCTCACTACATTAATTCTGTTTTCTGTGCCTTCAAGTTGAGCTTGAAGTTCTAAAAAGTTTTGGTTTGCTTTTAGTTCAGGATAACGTTCAACGGTTACAAGCAAACTTTTTAAAGCTCCAGCCAAACCATCTTGCGTTTGTTGAAATTGTGACATCTGTTCAGGTGTAATGTTAGTTGGGTCAATAGTGATTGAAGTTGCTTTTGCTCTAGCTTCAATAACAGCAGTTAATGTTCCTCTTTCAAAATCAGCAGCTCCTTGAACGGTTTTTACTAAATTTCCAATTAAATCATTTCTTCTTTGGTAGCTGCTTTCAACGTTTGACCACGCAGTTTTTGCATCTGCCTGAACACTTACTAATCCATTGTAAGACGAAACAGCAATAATAACAAGGATTACTATAATCCCAACGGGTAATAACCATTTTTTCATTTTGTTTGTTTTTAAGGTTTTTGTTTATTTATTGTTTTGATGTTATACTTTTTCCAAAAAGGCAATGCGTTTTTCGATAGGAGGATGGGTGGCAAAAAGTCCGCCTAAACTACTAAAGATATTGGCATTTTTTTTATCGGGCGTATTTTCGATAAACATTTGTTTAATTTCTTCGCTTTTAACGTCTTTGATGTGGTGATGCCCTGATATTTTTTTCAAAGCAGAAGCCAATGCCCAAGGTTTTCGGGTCATAGCTGCGGCACCGCTATCGGCCATGTATTCTCTACTGCGGCTAAGTGAAAAACGGAACAACATCGTGAGTAGATACGCAACAACGGATACCACAAGAATCACAAGAATAAATTTGCCGGAGTCTTTGTTGTTTCTTCTGCCACCCCCGTAGAGCATGCTTCGGAAGGAGATTTCCATTATAAAAGTAAATATTCCCACAAAAATGATAGAAACAACAAGCAGTCTCACATCGCGATTTTGGATATGCATCAGTTCGTGGGCAATAACGCCTTCTAGTTCATCTTCTTCTAACGCCTCGATGATTCCTCGGGTGAGGGTT